>JANPOJ010000237.1:0-3965 GCA_031427935.1 Ilumatobacteraceae bacterium
GCCGGCTACTACAAGAACGAAGCAGCCACGCAGGCTACCATCGACTCCGACGCCTCGAACGTTCCCGTGCCCTTGCGCGCCGTCTTCAACGCCCCACCATCCGCACTCGGCTCCAGCACCAGCACGGCTCCGCACGCCAGCGCACGCTCCTCGATCAAGGCGCGCGAAGCGCTCGATCCAACCTCCTCGTCGGCCGTGATCAGCAACTCGACCCCGTCCAGATCGTCGAGCAACGACAGCGCGTGAATGGCCAGCACGATGCCGCCCTTCATGTCGAAGACGCCCGGGCCCGTGGCCTGGCCGTTCGTGACCGCGAACGGTCGAGCGGCGAGTGCGCCGAGCGGGAAGACGGTGTCGTGGTGGCCGACGATGAGCACCTTGGAGGATTGCCCGAAGCGGGTGTGCACGTGCGGCCCGGCCTCGCTGTCGACCAGTTCGGCGTGACGGCCCAACCTTCGCTCGATCACATCGCGGACCGACCCTGCCGATCGCGTGATCGCCGTGATGTCGTGTGATGGCGACTCGATCGACACCAGGTATTCCAGATCCGACAACATCGCCTCGAGTGACAGCACCCGTCCATTGTTGCGGAGTGGAGTGTCTGGCGCCCACCTGGGTGCCTCAGGACACTCCACTCGTTGTGGGACGCCAGCCGTGCTTGAGTGTGGCCGGCCCGACCAGGATGATCGCGATGCCCGCCGTCTGTGGCCCGGTCAGGCGCTCGCCGAGCAGGGCCAACCCGATACCGGCCGAGATCACGGCCTCGATGCCGAGGCCGATCACGAACGTGGTGCTCAACCCGTCACGATTCACCGCGCGGGCGAGGAATGCTGCACCCGTCACGAAACATGCAGCAATGACGAAGCTCGGCCAGAACCTGGTGAACCCGTCCGACTGCCGCATGAATGCGCCGCCGATGCTGAATGCCAACGAACCAACGATGATCGTCGCCATACCCACCTCCCTTCGGCGACCGTCTCTTGGCGGAGAAGAGGCACAGCGGATCTCCGTGGATACGTGACACCTGGCTCAGGTCGCGATGCTGGGCTCGAGGCAAGTCATGGAACAATCGTTCCATGCGCTCCCGATTCCTGAACCTCCTGGCCGCCGCGGCGTTGATCGCCGGCTGCTCCGGTTCCGACGGCAGCGCATCGACCTCGAGCGCCTCGACGCAACAGTCGGTTCCGGCGCAAATCGCCACGAACGCGGTCCCCACCACCACACCACCGACGACCATCCCACACGTCAAGGCCACATTCGTCGTGCAGCCGGGTACCGACCAGATCGCCGTGCTCGGCGCATCGCCCGGCGACACGCTGGCCGTCAATCACGATGCCTCCGAGGTCGTCAAGGGAACGGTCGACCAGCAAGGCTCGCTGGTGTTCCGCAACCTCGAACCCGGCGACGGGTACACGGTCACCAGCGCCACCGAGATCAGTGATCCGGTCTCCGTCGCGGACCCGGCCGTCAACCCACCCGCCGAGTTCTACGCCGGCCAGCCGAAGCTCGCTGAGGGCTTCGGGTACATCACCACGCGCGACGGCACGACGCTGAGCGCCAACGTGCTCCTGCCCGGCCCCGCCGACCAGGGCCCGTATCCCACGGTGGTCGAGTACAGCGGCTATCAGCCGAGTGATCCTGACAGCGCCCAACTCGCCCAGATCTACACGACGATGGGGTTCGCCTACGTCGGCGTCAACATGCGCGGCAGTGGCTGCAGCGGTGGTTCGTACAACTTCTTCGAAACGGTGCAGAACCTCGATGGGTACGACGCCATCGAGACGGTGGCGGCGCAGCCGTGGGTGCTCGACCACCAGGTCGGCATGGTCGGGATCTCCTACCCGGGGATCGCCCAACTGTTCGTCGCCGCCACGCAGCCGCCGAGCCTCAACTCGATCACACCGCTGTCGGTGATCGACGACACGTTCCGGGGAACGCTCTACCCAGGCGGCATCCTCAACACCGGCTTCGCCTCGACCTTCGCCCAGGAGCGCTTCGACGAGGCCAAGCCATTCGGCCAGGCATGGACGAAGGCTCGAGCCGACGCCGGCGACACCGTGTGCGCCGACAACCAGAAGCTGCGATTGCAGAACCCGGATCTCGTGCAGGAGATCCAGGACAACCCGTACTACCCGCAGGCGCTCGGCGATTCGCTGGCGCCGATCACGTTCGTCGACACGATCAAGGTCCCGGTGTTCCTGGCCGGAGCGTGGCAGGACGAGCAGACCGGTGGGCACTTCCCGGCGATGCTCGACCAGTTCACCAGCTCGCCGCATCTCTACGTCACGTTGATGAACGGCTTGCACACCGAGTCGATCAGCCCTCCTGTCAGCGCCCGGTACTTCGAGTTCCTGCAGCTCTACGTGGCCAAGAAGGTCCCCGCGCTGGCCCCGCTGAACGCGATCGCACCCGTGATCGGCAAGGTGATCTGGGGCGTGGAGACCTTCCCGCCGTACGAGGATCGGTTCGCCGGCGACACCTACGACCAGGCATTGACCGCGTTCGAGGCCGAGCCATCGGTTCGGATCGACTTCGAGCAGGGCGGCAACCCGGCGTACTCCCCCGGCACGCCGGAGCCGAACTTCGTCGCCGAGTTCCCGTCGTGGCCGATCCCCTCGGCGACGGCGACGACCTGGCTGCTCGACGGCAGCGGCGCCTTGACCAACGGGCCGTTGACCCAGCGCGGCGAGAGCAAGTACATCGCCGACCCCAGCGTGCTGCCGCCCACCTTCTACACAGGTGGCCGCGGCGACATCTGGAACGTCGCCGCGCAGTTCGACTGGCGGCCGATACCCGACGAGACCGGGCTCGGCTTCGTCACTGCGCCGCTGACCGACGACGTGGTGGTGGCCGGGTCCGGGTCCGTCGACCTGTGGATCGAGTCGACGTCGGCCGACACCGACCTCGAGGCGACGATCAGCGAGGTGCGACCCGACGGGCAGGAGATCTACGTGCAGAGCGGTTGGCTGCGCGCCAGCGAGCGTGCGTTGGCCGACAGTGCCACCGCGCTGCGCCCGGCCCACACCTTCCTCGAGGCCGAGGCCGCCTCCTTGCCGGTTGGCGAGTTCGCCGAGGTGCGCGTCGAACTGTTCCCGTTCGCCCATCCGTTCCGCGCCGGCAGTCGGTTGCGGCTGACGATCGACGCGCCGGGCAACAGCCGTGCGGAGTGGACGTTCGGCACGATCGACCAGGGCGAGACGGTCACCATCGCCAGCGACGCCGACCATCCCTCGAAGCTCGTACTGCCAGTCGTGACGGGTGTCGATGTGCCCCAGCCGGCCCCACCGGCGTGCGGCTCGCTGCGCGGTCAACCGTGCCGCACCTGGGTCAAGGCGTCGAACGGCGGCTGACGGGTAGCGATACCACTACGCGCCGCGGCCTGCGGCGTGATCGAATGGCCCGATGACGCGACGTGACGAGCTGGCGGCATTCCTGCGCGCTCGCCGCGATGCGCTGGCACCGACCGACGTCGGGCTGCCCGCCGGACGGTCCCGGCGGACCAAGGGCCTGCGACGCGAGGAGATCGCCATGCTCGCCGGCGTGTCGGTGACCTGGTACACGTGGCTCGAGCAGGGTCGCCCGATCAACGCGTCGGTCGACGTGTTGTCCGCGCTGGCGCGTGCGCTGCGCCTCGACGACGCCGAGCGCCAGCACCTGCTGGCCCTGGCAGCCAGGGCACCGCTCGAACCGATCGAGACCGTCGAGCACGCGCCCGACGCGCTGGTGCGCCTGATCACCTCGATGGAGCCGGCGCCGGCCTATGTGCTGGGGCCGTGCTGGGACTTCCTGGCGTGCTGATTGCGCCGATTGGGGAGAAGTTAACGAGTTGAAGTATTTGTTTAGGAGCGGTCAGCCATGGACAAGGCAACAAGCGAGTGATTTTTTGCAGGCCGCATGGGATTGCATGGGGTTCGAATGAAAAACTTAAACCTGAAGACCTTTTCGTTGGCGATATTTGGCCTATT
>JANPOJ010000238.1:0-2535 GCA_031427935.1 Ilumatobacteraceae bacterium
AGGAACAACGCCATCGGCGTGAACGCCGCCACCTGCAACGCAACCACGTCGCGCCGCACCGACCGCTTGGCCACGCACATCGCCAGGGTGAGCAGCGCGACGCACATCGCCGCAGACACCAGACGGAACGCCAAGACCCGCTCCGATTGCCCGGCCACGGCCACGGGCACGCCGACCAGCCCGTAGTACCAGGGTGGGTAGCGCGCCGCCGACGAGACCAGCGGGGGCACGCCGAAGCCTGCGCACGCCGCCGGGACCTCGGGTCGACCGTTGAAGCAGTTGAGATCGGGCGTCCCGAGCGCGGCCGGGCCGTCGAACTCGCGCAGGTTGTCGGGTTCCCCCGCGGCCGGTCTTCCCAGCAGCTCTCCGTGAGCGGTGGCATAGGCCTTGTAGATGTGACCCGGCTCGTCGGGTGAGGCGAACCTAGGGACCCCAACCGCCCACGTGGTGACCACGACGAGCATCGCGACGAAGAACAGGGCGACGTCTCGAACCCTCATCGCGTGCCCAACCGGGCGATCGTGACCGTCTCGTTGTAGACGAACCAGCGACCGAACGGTCGCGGCAATGGGAACGAAGAGATCCGTTCGATCTGGAGACCGCACAGCTTGGCCAGCTTCGTCAACGCCGCAGCGTCCATCAGGCGCACATGGGTGGGATCCGATCGCTGACCGCGCTCCTGCGGGGTGATCAGAACGAGGCGGCCACCCGAACGGATGTACGGCAGGTACGACTGCAACAGCTCGGCGCCCGCCGACTCATCCAGGTGCTCGAGCACATGCGAGCACAACAACGTGTCGAAGTGAACACCTGCCTCCGATGAGCTCTGCGCAGCGAACTCATCGGGCGTGTACGCCTCATGGCCCTTCTCCCTGCACACCGCAATCGCAGTCTGGTTGGGGTCGACGCCCACGCCGAGAGGCCGTATGAAGTCGAGACAACGGCCGATGCCGCAGCCGACATCGAGCACACGACCGGTGGCAAGCCGTCGAACGTTCCAGCGATACGGGTTCGGTACCAGGCGCTTCCACCGACGACCGCTGAGACGCTGCAGGCGGCGGGTGTAACTCGCGTCAGTGGAGCTCATCGATCAGTGAGCGCGGCATCCCACAGGGAAGCGAGAGCGAGACAATGTTCGGCCGGCACGGTGTAGGAACGATAGCGTTCCATGGTCGTGGCCAAGCGCCATCGGCACGGCCCAGCCGGGCTGGCAGAGAGGACTCATGACCGCAGATTCGACCGGGCAACTCCGCGACGCGAACGTGTTCATCACCGGTGGTGCCGGGTTCATCGGCTCGACGTTGGCCTCGCGGCTCGTCGACGCCAACCGGATAACGATCTACGACAACTTCGCCCGCGACGCGCTGTCTGCCACCACGCTCGCCTCACACGCCAACGTGCAGGTCGTCTGCGGCGACATCTTGGATGTCGAGCACCTCACCGAGGCGATGCGTGGCCACTCGCATGTGGTGCATTGCGCGGCGATCGCCGGGATCGACACGGTGATCTTGAGCCCGGTCACCACGATGCGGGTCAACATGATCGGGTCGGCCAACGTGCTCGAGGCCGCGGCCAAGCTCGACGCGTGTCAACGGGTCGTCTGCTTCTCCAC
Source organism: Ilumatobacteraceae bacterium (assembly GCA_031427935.1). Lineage (GTDB taxonomy): Bacteria > Actinomycetota > Acidimicrobiia > Acidimicrobiales > Ilumatobacteraceae > JAENVT01. The sequence continues at coordinate 1,613 of JANPOJ010000238.1, forward strand.
TAGCGAAGTCTTCGGGCAGCACGCCTTTCGGTCCAGCGAGGCCGACTCGACCGTCATGGGTCACGTTGGCGAGGCTCGCTGGACCTACGCCGTCAGCAAGCTGGCCGAAGAGCACCTGGCCATCGCCTACCACGCCGAGCTCGGTCTGCCGGTGACGGTGGTGCGACCGTTCAACGTCTACGGGCCCGGCCAGGTCGGCGAAGGGGCCATGCGCATCTTCATCGAACGCGCCGTCGAGAACCTGCCGATCGAGATCCACGGCGACGGTACGCAGATCCGCGCCTGGTGTTTCGTCGACGACATGGTGCGCGGTGTGCTGATCGCGCTGACCCATCCCAAGGCTGTGGGCGAGTCGTTCAACATCGGCAACCAACGCGCCGTCACCACGATCTACGGCTTGGCCAGCACCGTGGTTCGGATCACGGGCTCGACCTCGACGGTGTCATTCGTGCGCAAGGACTACGTCGACGTCGAACTGCGCGTGCCCTCAGTGAGCAAAGCACGAGATCTGATCGGTTTCGAGGCGGTGGTCGACCTCGACGAGGGGATCGCTGCAACTGCGGCGTACGTTCGGTCACGATTGGAGCAATGAGACGATGGCGATCCCGATCACACGACCGGTACTCGGCGACAGCGAGCTCTCGGCGATCGCCGCCGTGCTCGACTCGGGCTTCCTCGTGCAAGGTGCTCGAGTTGCCGAGTTCGAGCGACTGATCGCCGAGTACGTCGGCAAAGCACATGCTGTTGCCGTCAGCAACTGCACAACGGCACTGCGTGTCGCTCTGCTGGCCCTTGGCACGCGACCGGGTGACACCGTCGTTGTTGCGCCGTACTCGTGGGTTGCAACTGCCAACGTGATCGAACTGTGCGGTGCCACACCCGTGTTCGTCGACATCGACCCGGCAACGATGAACATGGATCCA
>JANPOJ010000239.1:0-5609 GCA_031427935.1 Ilumatobacteraceae bacterium
CCGTGCATGAACATCGACGTCACGGCCGTGAGGGCCTTGTCAGCCGGGCCGCCCCACACCAGATCGATCGTCGGCACCGCGAGGGTCATGAGGCAGAGCATCGCCAAGCGCGACCGCGAGAGCTGGCCCGACGAGAAGCCCGGCACCTGTACAGCCTTGGGGATCGCCGGCTGTAGCGCAGCGGCTCCGATCAGCACGTAGAACCCCAGCCAGAAGAGGTCTGCAAACCCGCCTGTCTCAAAGCTGCCGGCCGAGTTGAGCACGCCGTAGATGGTGTCCGCGACCAGCAGGCTGCACAGGCCTGCGGCCAGCAGCGCAAACGCGGGGCGACGAAGCGGGACGACACCGACGAGTCGTACTGCGACGGCGACGAGGGCCACGTCCATGACGGGATAGCAGACCGAGATGACGCGCCCGGCCCACTCCAACGACCCGTCGGCAACGTACGTGTCGATGACCAGGACTCCCAACACAGCGAAGGTGCCGACGGCGGCGATCGCGGCGTCGAGTAGAGACGGCCAGTCGCGTCCCGGCGCGATCTGACGAATGAGTCGCAGCAGTCCGAGAATCACCAGCGGATACATCGCGAGGTACAGGGCGTCAGCCGGCGATGGGAACGGGGTGCTGTCGCTCGTGGCATCGAGGATGTAATAGACGATGTCACCGGCAAGAAATGACATGAGTCCCGTGAGGATCAGCATCCACGCACGCCGGTTCTCGGCCCGCTTGTGGCGGATCCCGAGGAGCGTCGCGATCACTGCGCACAGCCCGATCCCGTTGTACAAGAGGAGCTTCGACAACGGAGTCGTGGGCAGGATGAAATATGCCGCTGCCGCTGCTGACGTCGCCAGCAGGTAGCCGATCGTGACCCGCCTCACCGTCGATTGGATCGGCGCAATCACACAACAACTTGAGGTGATCTTGACCGGCCGCGACCGCCGAGGAAACGCCAGACTGCCCGCTTCCGACAGGAGAAGTACTCACATCGTGCTCGGCTGGGCCATCGGGCGGGATTTCGGTATGGGGAGCGCGCCCGTACGCGTAACCTCGGTGCATGGCGCTCGACGGCGAACTGGTCAACAAGGTCACGTGGAAGATCCCGAACGCGCTCGCGCTGGTGGGATCCCGGGCCGGCGACGAGTGGAACGCAATGACGACGAGCTGGATCACGCAACTCTCGATGGAACCGGTGCTCATCGGTATCGGGGTCGACAACACCGCGGTCACCCACCGTCTCATCACCGCGAGCGGGTCGTTCAGTGTCAACCTCTGGCCGGCCGACGACACCCGCGTGTTCGTGAAGTTCTCGAAGCCTGCGACATTCGAGGAGATGGCCCTGAACGGGCGTGCAGTCACAGCCGGTGTCACCGGCGCACCGGTGTTCGACGAGGCCATCGCCTACGTCGAGTGTGAGGTCCGCCAGGCGCACGACTTGGGCACGCACACGCTGTTCATCGGTGAGGTGGTCGACGCCGGAGTCCGCGATGACGAGGCCCGAGCCGCGTCGATGAGCGACACCCGTATGAAGTACGGCGGGGTCAAGCGACACTGATCGGGCACCGAAGAGCCTCGAGGCTGGTCGACTGGTTGTTCCGCAATCGCCGGACCGGCCAGATCACCATCGCCCAATTCCCGAACGTCGCTCTGTGGGTCTTCATCGTCACGGTCGTACTTCGCCGGGTCGTGCCTGACGGCGGCGCGCTGCGCTCCGCCCTCGACGGAATCGGGGTTGCCGCCCTGGCATGGTGGGCCCTCGACGAATTGTTCAGGGGCGTGAACCCGTGGCGGCGGCTGCTCGGCCTCGCCGGCTGCATTGCAGTCGGCGTTGGGCTGGCTGCGTCGGTGCGCTGACCCTCACTCGACGGGTCGCGCCGGCGCCTCGGGCCGCTAGATTCCCTTGTGGGCGGCAGTCGCAACAAGAAGGAGCGATCATGGGGTTCCTCGACAAGGCCAAGGAGAAGGCCACTCACCTGGCTGGGCAGGCCAAAGAGAAGATCGACGACGTCAAGGAGAAGCGCAAGGCCGACGATCTGCTCGACGACCTCGGTCGGATCGTGTATCGCCAGCGCACCGACCGGGGCGAACCTGGCGATGAAGCTGAGATCGTCCGCCTGGTCGCAGAACTGCGCGCCCTCGAAGATGACGGGACCGAGGTGGTCGCAGCGGCAGCGGCAACCGACCCGACCGTCGCTCCGTCGTCGCCGCCACCTCCCCCACCGCCGCCGCCTTCCTGACCGCAGTCAGATGAAGCGCACGGCCTGAGCGGCGAACGTGATCTGGGCGTCGGCCTGCGTGCCCATCACCACCTCGGTGACATAGACGGAGTCGAGTGCCAGGATCTGGGAGTCGGTCGTGAGGACCACCAGGGGAATGTGTTCGCCGTTCGCGTTGGCACGCAGCAGACGGACCGCAGTGTCACCGAGCGCGATGAGGACGCTGAACGTCACGCCGTCGGGCGAGGGCGACAAGTTCAGCAGCGGTTCGCTCTCGACAATCTCCGGAATCGTCAGGTAGTAGGCCATGGCGGTCAGGTCGCTCTGTGTGGGCTCACGTGCGGGGAAGGACTGGCGGGCACCCGCCAGCGGAACAGCGAGCCGCCCGACGGTTGACGGGTGATGCTGCAGTCTCCGCCGAGCGCAGTGGCGCGTTCGACCATGTTGCCCAGCCCTCGTCCGCCGATCACCTCGTCGGGCACGCCGATGCCGTCATCGGAGACCATCAGCGTGACGTGGTCATCGACCGTGATCGACACTCGCGCGCTGCGGGCTCGTGCATGACGGGCGACGTTGGAAAGCGCTTCGCGAAGCACCGGCACGAGCTCATCGGCCATGCCTTCTGCGATCGCGCCGACCGGTCCGTCGAACTGCATGCGCGGCTCGAAGCCCAGTGCTCCCGACACCTGGGCGATGGCCTCGACGAGGCGCCCACGGATCCCTCCTGGCGCAGCATGTGTGCTCTGCAACGAAAAGATCGCCGCTCTCAGAGCCCTGATCACCTCATCGAGGCCGTCGATGGTGGATTGCATCTTCTCCCGGGTGTGTTCCTGGTCGTGGATGTTGGCCATCGCTGCCTGCAGGCTGAGGCCCTCGGCGAACAGCTGTTGAATGACGGTGTCGTGAAGATCGCGGGCGATTCGCTCGCGGTCCCTCGCAATCGCGACCTGTTGTTCGGCGTCGCGCAGTGCCTCGTGGCTCTGACGAAGCTCGGCCTCCGCCATCAGACGAGCGGAGATGTCGCGGGCGAGGACGATGATCCAGCGGTTTCCGTCCCTTCCGATCTCCGCCGAGCGATAGGTCTTTTCGACCCTGATCTCTTCGCCGTCCTTGCGCAACATCGTGGTCTGGCGCACCGCCGCCGAGGTGTCGTCGGCTACCAGCGAATCGACCAGGCGCCGATACTCGACTTCGCTGGCGTACGGGTTGAGGTGCAGCGGCGTCATTGTCATCAACTCGTCGCGGTCATATCCGATCAGGCGAACTGCTCCCTCGTTGACGAACGAGTAGCGCAACGTTTCCGCGTCGAAGATGAACACTCCGTCGTCGGTCGCATCGAGCGTGCGCAGCACTCGGCGCAATTGCTCCTCGGCCTCGACGCGCTCGGTGATGTCGCGAACTGCAGCGACGGCGAACACCTCGTCACCGAGGCGCAGCGGACTGAGGCTGATCTCGACGGGGAACTCGGTCCAGTCGGATCGACGTGCCCGCAATTCGAAGCCTGCGCCCATGGACCGCACGGTCGGTTCAGCGCGATATCGGGTGCGGTGGGCCCGATGGACGGCTCGCAGCCCTTCGGGTAGCAGATCCTCGACCACGCGCCCCAAGAGCTCGTCGAGCGTGTAACCGAACAGCTCGCCGGCGTGATCGTTGACGAACACGATCTCCCCACTCCCGGCCACGACCAGCGTGGCGTCGGGCGCGGCGTCGAGCAGGGACCATGCAAAGTCGTCGCCGAACGCCTTCAGGGTTGCAGAACGTGCACCCACATCAACCAACTCCCAGAACCGAAGGGGTCCATTCTGCCCGCATGACGGAACATCGTAATGCGCACACGGAGACTGGCGTCGCCCAGCCCTCGGCTCACGCCGGCGACCTGGCAACCTTGGGTGATGGAACATTTCGAGGGACGAATTGCCGTGATCACCGGAGGCGGCTCCGGCATGGGTCGCGAGTTGGCCCGTCAACTGGCGAGTGTGGGCTGCAACGTGGCCACGTGCGACGTGTCGGCAGACAGCCTCGCCGAGACCAAAGACCTCTGTGACGCGGATGCACCCCGCGGTACCCGGGTCACGACCTTCGTGGCGGACGTGGCCGACGAATCTGCCGTGCAGTCATTCGCCGCCGCGGTCGCCGGGGAGCACGGCACGGACCACATCAACCTGCTGTTGAACAACGCGGGCATCGGCGGTGGCGGCAGCTTCATCCTCGACGAGCGAGCCGACTGGGAGCGGACCTTCAACATCTGCTGGAGCGGCGTGTACCTCTGCACGAGGGCCTTCATGCCGATGTTGTTGGCGAGCAGCGAAGGCCATGTGGTCAACACCAGCAGTGTCAACGGCTTCTGGGCGTGCCTCGGCCAGGGGATCCCGCACACGGCCTACAGCGCCGCAAAGTTCGCGGTGAAGGGGTTCACCGAGGCGTTGATCATCGACTTCCGTCTCAACGCCCCGCACCTGCGTGCCTCGGTCGTCATGCCCGGCCACATCGGAACATCGATCTTCATCAACTCCGGCAAGGTGCTCGGCCGCGAGCCGAAGGAGTTGACGCCAGATCAGATCGCCCAGCTGCGCGTGCGGCTGGAGCGCAGCGGCATCGACCTCGGCGGTGCCAGTGACGACGACATCCGGCTCGGCATGCAGTTGCGCGGCGAGATGTTCCGTGACAATGCGCCGACCACCGCTGCCCAAGCGGCCACGGTGATCCTCGACGGCGTGCGCGCCAACGAATGGAGAATTCTGGTCGGTGCCGATGCCGTCGCGCTCGACGACCTGGTGCGGCAGATGCCGGGCGAGGCGTACGACGAATCGTTCGTGGAGATCTTGAAGAGCCGACAGATCTTCAGCTTCGACTAGGGGTGGTGCGTCGATGCTCTACGGTGATCTGGCTGCAGTGTCGCAGCGCGTCGCGGCCACCTCGAAACGGTCGGAGAAGGTCGTAGCCCTCGCCGAGTTGCTACGGGCGACCCCCGCCGACGAGATCGAGGCGGCGATCGGGCTGTTGATCGGTGAGCCCCGCCAGGGGCGGCTCGGTGTCGGTTGGGCCACGATGTCGAACCTGCGGGTCGCCGCGTCATCCGCGCCGTCACTGACGATCCACGACATCGACGCCGCGCTCACGGTCGTGGCCGCACTCGAGGGCAGCGGCTCGCAGGGTGAGCGCGTGCGGGTGATGCGTGAGCTGTGGTCGGCGGCGACCGAGACCGAGCAGCATCACCTCTTCCACGTCCTCACCGGAGAGTTGCGCCAGGGCGCCAACGAAGGCGTGGTCGCCGACGCTGTCGGAAAGGCCAGCGGTCAACCGATCGCCGCGGTGCGGCGCGCTGCGATGCTGTTGGGTGACCTCGGGAGTGCCGCCCAGTTGGCGCTGACGGGTCGATCGCTCGATGTCGGCCTC
>JANPOJ010000240.1:0-12417 GCA_031427935.1 Ilumatobacteraceae bacterium
GGAAACATTGTTGCCCACCATCGGGGTTTTCCCCGTCACTTGGCATACGCGCGCCATAGGACACCTCTTTCAAGCTTCTGTTACGGTTAAAAACGCGGACCGGCCGATGTGCCCGTAGCCGATCAGACCGACCGTGCAGCCCGTGAGCAACAGGGGGGTGTGCGGCCCGGTTCGGTTCCACTCGCCCCTGCGGACGCCCGCATCGTTCTCCGGCATACGTCGCAGCAGCGCCAGCATCATGGCCACGGCATGGTCGGCAACGGTCTCCTCGTTGGCGCCAGGTGTGGTGGTGATGGCGACACCGAGATCGGTTGCGGCAGCGACGTCGATCGAATCGATGCCGACACCGACGCGAGCGATCACCTGCAGATTCGGGCTGTCGCGCAGCACCTCGGCCGTGAACGGATCGGTGCTGACGATCGCCCCGGCCACGTCGTGAGACAGCGCGACGAGCTCGTCGGGCGACCGCAGCCCGCGTTTGGGAGCGATGCGCATGACGTAGCCCGCCGCCGTCAACGCTCCGCCGTGCTGCGGATGGTCGGTGTCGTAGTCGGGGAAGGTGACGAGCACGATCGGCGCCTGCCCGGTGGGATTCCTGGGGCGCTGCATCCCGGCGATCAGATCACCGGTTCTCGGAACCTGTCAAGGCGGAACAAGCGCTCGGGCACGTCGAGCCCCGGCACACCTGCAACGGTTTCCGGCAAGGTCCAGCACGCGAACTGTGTAGGTTCGATGCGCACAGGCTTCACCGAAGCTACACACTTCCCTGCCTAGTCGGACCGCAACCGCATGCGCCACTAGAGCAGCGCCATTGCCACCGGGAAGAACAGCTTCAGGCCGGCATCGATGTTCGGGTCGAATCAGTCCTTCAGCGTGAACGCGGTCATCGCCAGCGCGATGCAGGCGAGGACGACCCGTTCAGAGCGACGAGGCACCGGACGTTTCGCCACCCGGACACCATGCCGGTTTCGGCGGTCCGGCGCAAGCGATCGTCAGGACGAAGCGTCCTTCAGTTCGATCTCGATGAACGCGAACTCGTACTGGTTGTTGTTGGTCACGTTGTGCTTGATGCCCGCCGGGCGTGCATAGGACTCGCCGTTGCGCAGTTCCACGATGGTGGTATCGGCAGCGACTTGGATCTGGAGCGTTCCGCTGACCAGCGGAACGATCACGTAGTCCATGTCGTGCGTGTGCCAGCCGGTCTCGGCGCCGGGCTCGAACCGCCATTCGGTCACGCGGACCCGGTCGTCGTCGATCTGAACAGTGGATTGGGCGGCAGTCACCCGTCGAGCGTACGCCCGTCAGCCGCCTCAACCTCGAGGCCCATCGCGCGGATCACGCCCCACGCCGCCTGACGCGACGAGTCGGATCCGGTCACGGCGACCAGGAACGGGACTCGGTTGATGGCCAGCAGCGAGCCCGGACGGCTGGCGGTGATGGTCGCCGTGCGGGGAACGTTTGCCAGCAGGGCGACCTCGCCGAAGCACCCGCCGCGTTCGGCGGTGCTGACGTGCCGGCCGCCTGTGGTGATGTCGAATGAGCCCTCAGCAACAGCGTAGAAGTGGTCGCCGAACTCCCCTTCGGTCATCACCACCTGACCCGCCGCCACCGGCACTTCGGTCGCAGTTCGGGCCACGGCCTCGAGCGCGAGAGGATGCAACGGCGCGAACGCGGGAAGGCGGCGCAGCAGGCTGATGGCCACGATGGGAATGTCGGCGCTGTCGTCGGCGAGACGAAGTGATCGCCATGTCAACGCGAGCAGCACCGCAAAGAATGTCCCGACTCCGATCAACGCGGCCCGAACATCGCCGGCCGCGATCAGCAGCTGGGTGATGAGTGAGCCGGCGACCATCCCGATTCCACAGAACAGCTCGATCGCCCCGAACACGGTGCCCAGCAGGTGCGGAGGCGTGGCTCGTTGCAACAGCATTCGGCTGGTGAGGTTCAACAATGACCTGCTGAACCCGGCGACCGCCAACAGCAGCACGGCGCTCAAAACGGTTGGTGCGATGCCGAGGACGACCGATGCGATGACGAGGGAACCGAGTGCGCCGATCATCAGTGGCGCCAGGCGGTCGCGTCGGACCAGCGCCGACGAGCTCACGGCGTTGATCAACCCACCTGCACCGACGCTGGTGGCGAGCAAACCGGGGCCGGCATCGCTCATGCCGAGGGTGTCGATGGCCAGCACGACCACGATGAGATCGAGCGCCCCCACCAGCACGTACTGTCCACCGGCGACCGCGAACACGCCCGATGCGCCTGGGCGCTCGCCGAGCGCCTTGATGCTGCGCAGCAGGAGTCGGGTGGAGCCGACGGAATCGACGTCGGGATCGGTGGTCGGCAGTGACTCGATGCGGCCGTAGAGCAGCGTCGAGACCGTGCTGGCCAGCGACAGCACAGCGCCGCCGGCCAGCACCAACGCAGGCCCCTGTACCGCCAACAGCACGGTCGCCAACGCAGCACCGCCGAGCACGCTGGTGCTCTCACACGCACCGATCCACACGTTGGCGACAGTCAGCTCGCGTGCGGACCGAACGATCGCCGGCAGCAGCACGCCGCACACCGGGCCGAGGAACGTGAACGCCCAGGCGGCAATCGCGCAGCAGCCGATCACGACCGCGACGGCTGCGACGACGAATGCGGCGATCCCGGCCGCGGCGAGGGCTACCGTCTGCGCGGCGAACGCCCAGATGTGCACGTGGTTGGCGTGCCGGCGTTGGGCCGCGGCGCCCGCAGCGGGTGCAGCGATCGCGGTCGGCAACAGCAGCACCACCGACGCCACGCCTGCGACGTGTGCGCCCCGCGGTCATAGGCGTAGACGAGTGCGCCGACGAAGAACGAGCATTGGGCGATCGTCGCCAGGAAGCAGGCGATGGTGAACTGGACCAGAACGGGGTTCCCCAGCGCCGACTCCGTGGAACGGCGCGACGCATGCGACCTCATCGCCATCTCCCCGGCAAGCTAACAGATCAGGCGGTAGCGAATAGCGTGGGGAGATGCGCCTGACACCGACGGATCGCGATCGGTTGCTGATCTTCACTGCAGCCGAATTGGCGCGGGCGAGGCGAGCCCGAGGACTGCAGTTGAACGTGCCCGAGGCCACTGCGTTGATCGCCGACACCGTGTGCGAGGCAGCGCGCGACGGGGCTCGGTTGATGGAGGCAGCTGCGGCGGGCGCGGCGGTGTTGACGGCCGCCGATGTGCTGCCCGGTGTTGCCGACATCGTGCGCGAGGTGAAGGTCGAGGCCGTGTTCGACGACGGCACGCGAATGGTCGTGGTGCGCAACCCGTTCGGCGACGGCGGCAGCCTCGGCTCGGATGCACCCGGTGCGGTCATCACTGCGGCTCGCAACCATGAGGCGCCGCCGGGTCTGATCTACGTCGTGGCGACCAACACGTCGGATGTGCCCGTCAGCATCACCTCACACTTCCACTTCTTCGAGGTGAACCCGCGGTTGTCGTTCGACCGCGCTGCGGCCTACGGGATGCGCCTGGCGATTCCGGCTGGGTCAGCGCTGCGCTTCGAGCCCGATGTCGCCACCGACGCCCCGCTGGTGCCGATCGCCGGGGGCAGGGTGGCGATCGGCTTCGCCGGTCTGGTCGATGGTCCGCTCGACGCGCCGGGCGCGAAGGAGGCCGCCTTGGTCCGTGCGCACGAGCAGGGCTACCTCGGGGCGCACTCGTGACCAGTCGCGAACACCGTCACGCGCACGGCCAGATCGAACACAGTCACGATGGCGGCGCGGTGCCGCACGACCACCTGCATCCCGACGAGATCCTGCCCGACGACTACGCCGCCATCCATGGCCCCACGGTCGGGGATCGGGTGCGTCTCGGCGACACCGGCCTGGTCATCGAGATCGAGTACGACTCGCAGGAGCGAGGCAACGAGTTCCTCGCCGGGTTCGCCAAGACGGCGCGCGACGGGCTGCTGTTGAAGGCCGCCGCGGTGAAGGAGACCTGCGATGTGGTGATCTCCAACGTCGTCATCGTTGACGCCACACGGCGGATCGGGAAGGCCTCGATCGGGATCCGCGAGGGCCGCATCTGCGGGGTCGGTCGGGCAGGCAACCCCGACATGATCGACGATGTCGACGTGGTGGTCGGCACGGGCACGACGATCATCTCCGGCGAGGGCCTCATTGCCACAGCCGGCGCCATCGACACCCACGTGCATCTGTTGTCGCCGCGCATCATGGAGGCGTCGTTGGCCGCGGGTGTGACCACGATCATCGGTCAAGAGTTCGGCCCGGTGTGGGGTGTCGGCGTGAACTCGCCGTGGGCGTTGCGGCACGCCTTCAACAGTTTCGACCAGTGGCCGGTGAACATCGGCTTTCTCGGGCGCGGCTCCTCGTCGAACGAATCACCGCTGGTCGAGGCGTTGGTGGAGGGAGGTGCATGCGGGTTCAAGGTGCATGAAGACATGGGCGCCCACACCCGCGCCCTCGACACCGCGCTGAACGTGGCCGAGCAGTACGACGTGCAGGTGGCCTTGCACACCGACGGGCTCAACGAGTGCCTGTCGGTCGACGACACGTTGCGGGTGCTTGCGGGCCGAACGATCCACGCCTTCCACATCGAGGGCTGCGGAGGAGGCCACGTACCGAACGTGTTGAAGCTTGCCGGCGTTCCCAACGTCCTCGGCTCGAGCACCAACCCGACGCTGCCGTTCGGACGCGATGCGCTCGACGAGCACTACGAGATGATCTTCGCCGCGCACGGGCTGAACCATCACTCGCCCAGCGATCACCATCTCGTGACCGATCGGATCCGTGGCGGCACGATGGGGGCCGAGGGTGTGTTGCACGATCTCGGGGTCATCGGGATCACGTCGAGCGACGCACAGGGCATGGGGCGCGCGGGCGAGACCGTGCGCCGCACCTTCCAACTCGCTGCGCACATGAAGCGCGAGCAGATCCGCATCGATCCCGACCACGGTCCCACCCGACACGACAACGAACGCGTGCGCCAGTACGTGGCCAAGCTCACGGTCAACCCGGCCATCGCCCATGGTCTGAACCACGAGATCGGCTCACTCGACATCGGCAAGTTGGCCGACATCGTGCTGTGGCGTCCCGATCACTTCGGTGCCAAGCCACAGCTCGTGTTGAAGAGCGGGTTCCCGGCGTACGGCGTGACGGGCGACCCCAATGCAGCTACCGATTCGAGCGAGCCACTGGTGCTCGGCCCGCAGTTCGGCTCGTTCGGCTCGACGGCTGCCGACCTGTCCGTCGCCTTCGTCAGCCAAGCCGCCCTCGACGCCGGCGATGATCACATGAGCACGCGACGGCGACGAGTGGCCGTGAAGGGCACACGCAACATCGGCCCTGCCGATCTCGTTCACAACAACCGCCTCGGTCACGTCGACGTCGATTCGAAGACGGGGATGGTGTCGCTCGATGGCGACACGGTGTACAGCGAGCCGGCCGAGTCGGTGTCGCTCAGTCGGCTGTACTTCCTGTGATAGTTGGGTGATGACCACCGCCGTACCTGCAGGATTCTCGATGCCGCCGGAGTGGGTGCCGCACGAGCGGACCTGGATGGAGTTCCCACCCGCGTGCACGACGTTCGGTGACGACCCCGATGGTGAGCTCGGCTACTACCGCGGCGTGTGGGCTGCGGTCACCAACGCCATTGCCCGCTTCGAGCCGGTGTCGCTGATCTGCGCGGTCGGCGACGGCTCGGCAGCGCGCAAGCTCGTCGACCAATCCGTGACCATCCACGAGACGGCGATCGACGAGTGCTGGTTCCGCGACAGCGGGCCGACGTTCGTCACCCACCCCGGCGGACGGCTCGGCGCGGTGTGCTGGCAGTTCAACGGTTGGGGTCAACAGGAGTTCTGTTCGTGGGAGCACGAGCGCAACGTCGGTGAGTTTGCTGCACGCCTCGCCGACGCCGAGGTGTTCTACTCATCGATGGTCAACGAGGGCGGCGGCATCCACGTCGACGGCGAGGGCACGGTGATGATCACCCGCACCGTGCAACTCGACCCGCACCGGAACCCCGACATGGATGCCGAGCAGGTGGAGGCGGAGTTGCGCACGTTCCTCGGAGTCGAGAAGGTGTTGTGGCTACCCCGAGGTCTGACCAAGGACTATCAGCGGTACGGCACTCGCGGCCACGTCGACATCGTCGCTGCCTGGGTGCGCCCCGGCCTGGTCGTGGCCCACTCGCAACCCGATCCGTCGCACCCCGACCACGAGGTGTGCGCGGAGAACCTGGCCATCCTGCGGGCCAGCGCCGATGCCCGCGGGCGGCAGTTGGAGGTCGTCGAGATCGAGGCGCCAACGGCGACGCATGCCGACGGCGACATCGTCGACTGGTCGTACATCAACCACTACGTGTGCAACGGCGCCGTGATCCTGTGCTCGTTCGACGATCCCCGCGATGAAGCAGCTGCGGCCACCTTGAGCCGCCTGTATCCGGGCCGCGAGGTGGTGCTGGTCGAGGCCCGCCCGATCTTCGAATGCGGCGGCGGGATCCACTGCATCACACAGCAGCAGCCAGCTGTCTAGACGCAGCCGCCGAGCGGTTTCTCAGTGCGTGTGGACGATGAACACGTTACATGGGGCGCGCTTGGCGACGTCGCCGGCGATCGAGCCGAGGACCCGCGCTGCGCCCTGCACGCGCTTGTTGCCGACCACGATGATCGAGGCGTCGAGACGTGCGGCTTCTTCGCAGAGCGCGTTGGCCGGATCGCTCAACACCACGGCGTGCGAGACGGGCACCGTTGCCTTGAGCTCGCCGGCGAGGGACTTCAAGAGGTCTTCGGCGACGCCGATCGAGTCGACATGCCAGCGCTCCGACCCGCCACCGTGCACTTCCTGGCTGGTGTTGCGAGTCATCGACATGACGATGTGTAGTGGCCGGTCGAACTTGGCTGCTATCTCGGCCGCGGCGACAGCCGCCATCCGAGCCGTTGCACTGCCGTCGACACCAACGATGATTTCGTTCACATTGCCCCCAATCGGTGCCTCACGCTAACAGAATCGGGAAGGTCGAGAACAGGGTCGTCACGTACCGCTGGTGTGGGTGCGCAGCGGGTCGCCGATGCCGTCCCACTGCTCGTTGGCCTGTTTCCACCGGGCGAAGGTGTTGACGATGCGTTCGGTGTGGAGGTGCAACTCGGTGAAGCAGCCGATCGTTGCCCGGGTGTCGAAGTAGCACGCGTCGATGTCGTTGGCGTGCAGTTCGCACGCCAGTTCGAAGCCTTGGTCCAGCAGGCGCTGCCGCTCGGTTGCATAATCGCGCACCAGCACTGCGACGTGATGGAACCCGAACTGCCCGGGCGCGTACATGTCGCGGTAGATCGACGGCAGATCGTCGTGCTGCTCGATGAGTTGGATCTGGCTCTCGCCGGCGTATCCGAACGCGTACGAGACGTCGGCCTCGCCCGGGGTGCCGCGATAGCTGAAGGTGTCGCCGCGGTGATGCGCGGCGATGAAGAACGGGCCGGCGTCGAGGGTCCGGGCCCAATGGGCTGCGCTGACCGAGAGGTCCTCGACGAAGTAGGCGTACTGGAACACCGGGTGTCGCACCATCGCCCGCGACCCTACGCGTCAGTCGGCTGCGCCCGACAACCGCATGTGCCCCATCCGCCAGTTGGCGACAGCGAGGGCGACGACGGTGACGATGAGCAGCCGCACCACTGCGCCGCCGCCTTGAGGGATGCCTTCTCGGATCAGTCGGTCGGGTGGATCATCGAGATACCCGACGAAGATCGCCCGCGACTCCCACGTCGGTGAGAGTTGGGCGATCCCGGTCAGGGCAGCACCGAGCAGCCGTTCGATGAGGAACACGACGGCGAGCGACCACACCGCCGTTCGCCGGGTGATGCAACCAATGGCGATGAACAGCGCGACGTACGACACGCTGCCGACCGCAGCGGCAAGGTACGCGGCGCCGGCGGTGCCCGAAGCGCCGGCGATCACTGCGGCCAGCGCGGCTGCCGGGGCGATCGTGACGAGAGCGACGAACGACCCACCCAACCAACGTCCCAGCACGATCTGCCAGATCGGGACGGGCGTGAGCCACGTGAAGTGGAACGTGCCGGAGCGCACTTCGGCCCCCAGCACCGCGTCGCCGATCACCAGTGCGGCGATGGGCATCACCAGGGCGAAGATGCCCTCGGCGGCCACGTTGGCAAAGGCTCGCTCGGCCGTGGGGAAGTTGTCGACGGCGCGGGCCAACAAGCCGAACAGCAACGCCCCGGCGCAGGGCATCAGTACCGCGGCCCAGCGTCTCGGCGGCACGCACGACTGCAACGTGTAGACCAGGATCGCGACGAACTGCGACCGTGGCCGCGGCGAGGCGACGGTGGCTGGGTCGGTCATCTCACGAGCTCCCGGAACAGGCTCTCCAGCGAATCATCGAGGGCGCGCACCTCGAGCAAACGTATTGACGCCTCGCGGGCCAGGCGGGGGAGGGCCGTAGCCAGATCGCGGGCTTGCACGGTCTGAATCACGAGCCCACCGCGATCGGTGTCGATGGTGACGCCCGCGACCGATGCGAGCCCGATCAACGTCGCGGCCAGGCGACGACCGTCGTCGGAGCGAACGAGCACGTGTCGCGGCCGATCGTCCATGGCATCGCGAATCGCATGCCGTCCACCTGCTGCGGCAAGTCGCCCGTGCATCAGCACGATCACGCGCTCTGCCATCCGCTCGACCTCGTTGAGCACGTGCGAGCTGACGATCACGGTCTTGCCATCCGACCCGAGTTGCTTGAACAGCGCAATCAGGTGCAGCCGTTGCACCGGATCGGCCCCGTTCAACGGCTCGTCGAGCCCCAGCACCCGCGGATCGGTCACCAGCGCGGCGGCGATCTTGGTTCGCTGGCGCATGCCCTTGCTGAAGCCATCGACGCGTCGGTCTGCGACGTCGAGCATCGCCACACTCTGCAGTGCCGCGTCCGGCGCCTCGCGGTCGGGGATCTGGTAGAGGTCGGCGACGTAGCGCACCAACTGTCGTGCCGTCAGGCCGGCGGGCACGGCCTCGTCCTCGGGAACCAGTGCCATCCGCCCATGCACACCGCGATCGCGTCGCGGGTTGCGGCCTTCGACGCGCACCGTGCCCTGGTTGACACCGACGAGGCCGGTCATCGCCCGCATGAGCGTGGTCTTACCTGCCCCGTTGGGGCCGAGCAGGCCGGTCACGCCGGGGCCGAACGAGCAACTGAGCTCCGACAACGCCACCTTCGGCCCGAACCACACCGACACGTCGGCGATGTCGACGGTCGCGTCGGACGCGAACGCCGGGTCGTTGGCGGGCGGAGTGAGCTCGGATTCGACGGGCGACATCAGCGCTCCACCCAGCGGTAGCGATAGAGCAGCGTCCCGGCGCCGACGAACAACACCGCGAGGTACACCCCGAGGGCGAACAGCCCGCCGTTGGCGACCCCGCCGAGCGGTGAATCGCGGGAGATGTTGCCGAGGAACACGACGTCGCGCAGGTACAGCGGCAGCGTCCACACGTTGATCAGCGCTGCCACCGAACCGTGGCCGGGTCGGAAGTCGCCGACCAGGACACCCGAGGCGATCGAGGTGATCAGCAGCAGGCCGATCACTGCGGCGCCGGCGACGATCCGCCGGTTGGTCAGCGCCGCGATCGCGACACCGACGGCCGCGTAGTACACCGACAACACCAGCACGCTGAGCGGGACCTTCCACAGCACGTCGAGGTGACCGGTGAAGTACTCCGATGCGCTGTTGCTGACCAGCATGTTGCCGAGGAACAACACGACCTGTGGCAGGAACGAGAACGCGAACAGGATCGACGTGATCGCACCGACCTTGGCGACGACGTAGTCGACGCCGGTCAGCGGTCGGGCGAACATCAGCGGCAGGACGCGCTGGCGACGATCGGGGCACATGACATCGGGAGCGACCAGTGCGACGAACAGCAACAGTGCCGACGAAACGCCGACGTAGTCGCGATACGTGATGATCTCCAACTTGTCCGCGAGTCGGTCGCGAGTGACGTAGCCGATCCCGACGTTGACGATCGCCGGGATCGTGACGACGCCGAGCAGCACGAACGGGGCGAACTTCTGCCGCCACGATCGGCGGAACCCGAGCGCACGACGGATCGACGCCTTGTACAGCGCAAACGTGGCTGCGCCCCGTCGACCGCGTGGTCCGTCGTAGGGGCGGTAGCCGCGGTCGTAGACGGCACCGGTGCCCGGGTCGCCGGTGAGGGCGCTCATGCCGGGCTCCCGGCGAGTCGCAGGAAGACCTCGTCAAGAGATGTCAGTCGTGTTGTCAGCCGATAGAGCGGCAGCGCGAGGTCGGCGATCGCATCGCGTACCACGTCCATCTGCTGGTCACCCTCGACAGTCACCTCGACCAAGCCGTCGGCGGCGACGGCGGTAACGCCGAGTTGGGCGAGGTGCGCGACCAGTTCGTCGCTGCGCGGGCCGACGTCGACGGTGAGGGTCCCCGTGCGTTCGAGCAGCGACTCGGTCCCACCCGACACCACCAAGCGGCCGGCGTCGATCATCACGACGTGGTCGCAGACCTGCTGCACGTCGTCGAGCAGGTGGGTCGCCATGAGCACGGAGATGCCGAACGTGCCGAGCCGGGCGACGAGCCGCAGCATCTCCTCGCGGCCGAGAGGATCGAGGCCGGCGGTCGGCTCGTCGAGCAGTACGAGTTCAGGGTCACCGACCAATGCCTGGGCAAGCTTGGTGCGCTGCCGCATCCCGGTCGAGAACCCGCTGATCGGCCGGAAACGGGCCTCGTCGAGCCCGACCAGATCGAGGATGTCGGACGCCCGCTGACGTGCGGCGCGCGCCGGCAGCCCACTCAGTTCGCCGAACGTCGACACGACATCGGCCGCGGTCTGGTCCAACGGCAAGCAGTCGTGTTCTGGCATGTAGCCGAGCCGCGACCGCACACCGATCGGATCCGCGCCGACGTCGATGCCGCAGACCTCGATGCGACCGTGGGTCGGCTTGGAGATGCCGAGCAGCAGCCGGAACATCGTGGTCTTGCCGGCCCCGTTCGCGCCGACCAGGCCGACGAGGCCACGCGGTACGTCGATCGTGAGGTCATCGAGCGCGGTCACACCCGGGTACTGCTTGGTGAGCCCGTCGAGGCGGAGGAGGGAACTGGTAGCCACGTCGAGTGCGAGTCTGTCACGTGACCTGCTGTCACATTGCCGCGGTACAGTCGGCGCGGAACCGAAGGGGGTCGCATGACTGGCACCGCGCACGCGATCGGTCGCACCGATCTGCCGTTGTTGGAGGAGACCATCGGGTCGGCCTTCGATCGGACGGTCGCTGCACATCCGGACCACGAAGCGTTGGTGGTTCCGTTCCAGGAGGTGCGCCTGACCTATCGCCAGCTGGCGGAGCGTGTCGATCGACTTGCTCGTGGTCTGATGGCGATGGGCCTGCAGGTGGGTGATCGCCTGGGCATGTGGAGTCCCAACAACGCCGAATGGGTGTACGTGCAGTTCGCTGCGGCGAAAGCGGGCGTCGTGCTGGTCAACATCAACCCCGCGTACCAGACCGAGGAGCTGCGATACGCCCTGGCCCAGAGCGGTTGCCGGGCGGTGGTGTCGGCGAAGGGCTTCAAGACCAGCGACTACGCCCGCATGATCGCCGAGGTGCGTCCGTCGCTGCCGGATCTCGAGCACGTCGTGTTGCTCGACACACCCGACTGGGACGCGCTGCTGGCGAGCGGCGACAGCATCGAACAACACGAACTGGTGGCGCGTGGCCAGTCGCTGACCAATAGCGACCCGATCAACATCCAATACACCAGCGGCACCACCGGATTCCCGAAGGGTGCAACCCTGAGCCATCGGAACCTGTTGAACAACGGGTACTTCCTCGGCGAAGGGTTCCGGTACACCGACGCCGACCGGGTGTGCATCCCCGTGCCCTTCTACCACTGCTTCGGCATGGTCATGGGCAATCTGGGCGCCCTCACGCACGGAGCCACCATGGTCATTCCCTCCGACGGCTTCGAGCCAGAAGCGGTGTTGGCCACCATCGAGGCAGAACGCTGCACCTCGCTCTACGGCGTGCCCACCATGTTCATCGCCGAGTTGGCCCACCCCGACTTCAATCGTTTCGACCTGTCGAGCCTGCGCACCGGGATCATGGCCGGTTCGCCATGCCCGGTCGAGGTGATGAAGCAGGCCCTGGAGCGCATGCACATGGGCGAGGTGACCATTTGTTACGGCATGACGGAAACTTCGCCGGTTTCCACCCAGACCCTGGCCGATGACAACATCGATCGACGAACGGCCACGGTAGGTCGGGCCCATCCTCACGTAGAGATCAAGATCGTCGATCCCGATACCGGCCAGATCCTACCGCGTGGTATGACAGGGGAGTTCTGCACCCGCGGTTACTCGGTCATGCTGGGCTACTGGAACGATCCAGCCCGAACTGCTGATGCTATCGATA
>JANPOJ010000241.1:0-1709 GCA_031427935.1 Ilumatobacteraceae bacterium
GGACGGGCTGGACGGGCTGGACGGACGAATAGGCGGACAGGAGACCACGTCAGGGCACTAGGCGGACCAGACGGATGGGAACCACAACCTTGCCAAGGTGAGGGTCGCGGGTTCGAATCCCGTCGTCCGCTCCATTTGAAAGCCCTGGTCAGCGGTTCGGTTGATGACCGATGGGCGACCGCCGCCATGTGGCTGTGCCCATGGTCTGCCCATGGTCGCCGTACCGTTGGACGATGACTGGATCATTGCGACAACGCGGCCGTGACACGTGGGAGCTGCGTGTCTATCTCGGTGTGGATCGCGACAGCGGTCGTGAACGGTGGGCGACCAAGACCGTTCACGGCTCGCGACGTCACGCCACCGCCCGACTTGGCGAGTTCGTCGAAGACGCCGGATATGCCCGGCTACGCGCCGGCACGGTGGCTGATCTGCTTGATCGGTGGATGGGACACGCCTCGCCGGCGTGGTCGTCGACCACACTGGCGCAGACCCGCAGCATCGTCGAGCACCATCTCATACCGATTCTCGGTGACATCGGGGTCAACAAGTTGACCACGATCGACATCGACGACATGTACCGCGTGTTGTCGCGATGCGGCGGGCGCGACGGGTGGCCGCTGACGGCGGGCACGGTGCACCGCGTCCACGTCGTGTTGCATCGAGCCTTGACCCAAGGGTCGGTGGGAATGGATCTGGCTCAACCCGGCAGCCAACTCGAGTCCGCCTCGGGTCACTCCTGGCGAGATCCGTCCTCCGACACCTGACCAGATTCAACGCCTGGTCGCGTCGGTCGAAGGGACCGATCTCGACTTCGCCACCTATTTGTGGTTGGCGGCCTCGACCGGTGCACGACGAAGCCAGATGCTCGGCTTGCGCTGGGCAGACATCGATCTCACCCACTCAGCGATCGGGTTCAGCCGCGCCTACGTCGAGGGGCCCGCCGGGCCAGTGCTGCGCGCCACCAAGACCCATCGCACCTACCGCGTCGCGCTCGACGAGGCCAGCATGCAACGACTCGTCGATCACTACCAGCGATCGACCCAACGAGCCACCCACCACGAACATCTGTTGACCGACAAGGCGTTCGTGTTCAGCGCCGAACCGGACGGCTCGCTGCCGTGGCTACCGAACCGCGTCACCAAGATGTTCATCGATCACCGCCGCCGCGCCGCAGTCGGCCAATTCCGGTTGCACGACCTGCGTCATTTCATGGCCACCGAAATGCTCGCCCACGGCGTCGCCATCGTCACCGTCTCCCAGAGACTCGGCCATGCCAGAGCGTCCACCACCCTCAACGTCTACGGACACTGCGTACCCGGCGCAGATCGCGCCGCCGCCGACTACATCGCCGAACTCCTCACCAGCAGATGACAACGCCACCCAACATGCTCAAATGACCCCAGCCCGAGACCCCCGGATCACCCGTGTAACAACACTTCGGGGACACCCGCCCTCTACGATCCGACCGTGTGGAGAGCCGCGACCGTCACCCTGGAATCGGGCCTGAACCTGTCGTACGCCGAGCAGGGCACGGAGTCGGGACCAGCCGTTCTCCTGCTGCCGGGCCCAACCGACTCGTGGCGGTCGTACGAACCGGTACTCGACCGCTTGCCGCACTCGATCCGAGCCATCGCGGTGTCACAGCGCGGTCATGGCGACTCCGACAAGCCCGATAGCGGCTTTGGGGTCGAGGACTTCGCAGGCGATGT
>JANPOJ010000242.1:0-3447 GCA_031427935.1 Ilumatobacteraceae bacterium
CCCCAGGAACCTGCGCCGATGACGGCAACGTTGATCGGCATGGAGACAGCGTAGGTGCCTACGATGCCAGGAGTGAATGCCGTCGTCCTCGTTCCGGTCAAGGCGTTCGTCAACGCCAAAGCGCGACTCGGCGCCGTGCTGGCCGACGCCGATCGCGAACGCCTGGCGCGGTGGATGTCGGCGCGTGTGTTGGCGGCCGGCGGCGAGTTGCCCACCTACGTCGCCTGCGACGACGAGCAGGTGGCGGCGTGGGCCGGCGAGCACGGGGCCTCGGTCCTGTGGCACCCGGGGATCGGCTTGAACGCAGCGGTCAACAACAGCATCATCGACTTGCGCGAGTCGGGCGTGACCGACGTGATCGTGGCCCACGGCGATCTGCCACGGGCGCACGACCTGGCCGAACTGACCGAGCCCGGCACGTTGACGCTCGTACCGGATCGCCGCAGCGACGGCACCAACGTGGCCGCGCTCCCGACCGCCATGCCGTTCCAGTTCGCCTACGGCCCCGGATCCTTCCGGCGGCACCTCGGGTCGGCGATCGCAGCCGGGCTCTCCGTCCGCGTGCGTCGCGACCCGCTGCTGGCGCTCGACATCGACACGCCGACCGATCTCACTCACCCACTCGTGCAGGAAGTGCTACCGACATGGCTGCGAACGAACCAGGCCAACCTGCGCTAGAACGCGGCGCGTTCACCCACAACCTGGAGGTGCCGGGGACGGCGCTGGCGATCGGCGCGCACCCCGACGACGTCGAGTTCGGATGCGGGGCAACGTTGGCCAAGTGGGCGGCGGCAGGGTGCGTGGTGCACCACCTGATCTGCACCGACGGTTCCAAGGGAACATGGGACCCCAACGCCGATGTGGTCGCGCTCGCCGCCCAACGCGTGCGCGAGCAGGGTGAAGCCGCTCGGCGGCTGGGCGGTGCGAACGCCGGCCTGGTGGTCTTCCTCGACCACGTGGACGGTGAGCTCGACAGCAACCTGACGGTGCGCGGCGAGGTCGCCGGAGTCATCCGCGAACTGCGCCCCGACGTGGTGTTGGGGCACGACCCGTGGAAGCGGTATCGCCTGCACCCAGACCATCGCCACGCGGGTTTGCTCGCATGCGAAGGGATCGTCGGTGCCCGCGATCCGCACTTCTACCGCGAGCAAGGTCTGGCCGCGCACCGCCCGTCGGCGCTGTTGCTGTTCGAGGCCGACGAACCCGATCACGTCGAAGACGTCGGCGGGCACGATGGTGCGTTCCTCGCCCGAAAGCTCGATGCACTCGAGGCCCACACCAGTCAGTTCGAGAGCACGATGAAGGCGATCGACGGCGACCAACTCACCGCCTTTCGTAGCCGGATCTCGACCCGCCTGGCGGGGCTGGGCGAACCGTTCGGCTACGACGCTGCCGAGATCTTCAAGCTGATCACCGATCTGTGACGGTGAACTGACCAGGGTCGCGCCCTGCGCCGACCCCACCTGCGAAGGCCTGCGCAATCGACACCCACTCCGCTGCCGAGTCGCCGACCACGCGCAGGGTGGTGTCCGCGAGGTGACGGCGCTGCGTGGCCACGAGGCAGAAGTCGAGCGCCGGTCCCGACACGCTGTCGGTCGTCGACTCCCCCCAGTCCCAGTGCTCGCCATCGGGCGCGACGAGGTGCACGGCGACGTCGCCCTCGGGCACGGTCATGCCATGGATCGCGTAGCTGAACGGTCGCGCCCGAACACCGATGTGGGCGACGTGACGCAGACGTGCCGTCGGCCGACGGACGACGCCGAGCGCGTCGGCGACGTCTTGACCATGCGCCCAGGTCTCCATCAATCGCGCCGTGATGAACGAGCGGGCCCCCATCGGCGGGCCGTACCACTGCACTCGACTGGTGGGATCGAGTGCGACGGCGATGTCGATCAACTCCTGTCGCTCGGCACGCCAGTGGTGAAGGAGATCAGTGGAGGGGATGGACCGGCCGGGCACGATCGATGCGTCGGTGCCTCCGTGCGAGGCGAGCCATTGGGTGTCCGCGAGGAACGCGTCGGCGTCGGTCAGCGCCAGAACCGCGCGTTGGTCGAAGAACCACAGATGGCTGATCTGATCGCGGACCGTCCACCCGGGTGATGGGGTGTCGATATCCCAGTGCGCATCATCGAGATCGGCAACGAGGTCGTCGAGCTCACCATGCTCGGCCTCGAGGTCGTCGCAGATCGAACGCATGCCGCAAGTCTGTCAAAGAATCTCGCTGTGCAAAGCGAGAAACAGCCACAACGAGAAACGGAGGGCACAAGGCCCTCCGTTCTCGGCTCCGTATATCGACAAATGTCGACGGATCACTTCTTCTTGGCTGCTGCCTTCTTTGCCGGAGCCTTCTTGGCTGCTGCCTTCTTCGCCGGCGCGGCCTTCTTCGCAGGTGCCTTCTTGGCTGCGGCCTTCTTGGCAGGAGCTGCCTTCTTGGCCGGAGCCTTCTTCGCTGCGGCCTTCTTGGCCGGAGCTGCCTTCTTCGCTGCCGCCTTCTTGGCCGGAGCTGCTTTCTTGGCCGCTGCCTTCTTGGCAGGAGCCGCCTTCTTGGCCGGAGCCTTCTTTGCTGCCACTTGTGTTTCCTTCTTTCTTGTTTCGGTGATTACTTGTTGTTGAGGGTCGCTTTGAGCGTGCTGCTCGCGGTGAACTTCATCCGCGTCGATGCAGCGATGTTCACTGCAGCGCCGGTCTGGGGATTGCGGCCGGTGCGCGCCTGGGACTTCGAGGTGCTGAACGAGCCGAAGCCCGGCCAGGCGACCTTGTCGCCACCCTTGGCGGCACTCGTGACGATCTCGAAAAAGGCGCCGACTGTCTTCTCGGCATCAGCCTTGCTCACATCGGCGCTCTTTGCGATCGCATCGATCAGCTCTGCTTTGGTCATGTTGAGTTGATACCTCCGGGTATCGGGTTGTAGTAACGGAGCGTTACGCAGACAAATCGTGCGTGTTTCGCGCGCTAATTACAAGCATCTATGTTGTTGCATTTGCAATGACAGGAGACGGAGCACCGATGGGCGACATCGACGACATCGCCGGAATTGATGGATGCCGGGCAGGTTGGATTGTGGCGACCACAGGCGGCGTCATCGTGGTGCCGACGTTGCACCTCGAACAGTTCACTCTCGTCGGCATCGACATGCCGATCGGGCTCATCGACGGACCTCCTCGCGCGTGTGATCTCGAGGCTCGCAAGTTCCTCGGACGTGCCGGAAGTTCGGTGTTCCCGGCACCACCTCGCGCCGCGTTGCAACACACGGACTACCGCGTCGCGCTCGCTGCGGCGCGGGCCGCGACAGGTCGTGGCATCTCCAAGCAGACGTTCAACATCATGGCAAAGGTTGCCGAGCTCGACGCGCTCGTTCTGCCCGCTGACCAGCACCGCATCGTCGAAATCCACCCGGAATGCGCGTTCAGGATGCTCAACGACCGCACGCCTCTGCCATCGAAGAAG
>JANPOJ010000243.1:0-7236 GCA_031427935.1 Ilumatobacteraceae bacterium
GATACTCGAAGGCCAGTTGGGCAACGCGCACACATGCCTCGGGATCGTCACCGTTGACGTGGAATATCGGCGCCTGCACGGTCTTGGCAACGTCGCTGCAGTACAACGAACTGCGGGCGTACTGCGGGCTCGTGGTGAACCCGATCTGGTTGTTGATGATCAGGTGGATGGTCCCGCCGACGCGGTACCCCTTGATGTCGCTCATCGCCAAGCACTCGGCGACGATCCCCTGCCCCGCAAACGCGGCGTCGCCGTGCAGCAGCAGCGGCAACGTGGGGAACGAGCCGGGCGGCTCGATGCGATCCTGCGCGGCGCGCATCATGCCCAACACGATCGGGTCGACGGTCTCGAGGTGACTCGGGTTGGCGGCCAGCTCGACACGGATGTCGGCGCCACTGGGGCTCTCGTACTTGCCGGTCGCCCCGAGGTGGTACTTCACATCGCCAGAGCCCTGTACGGAGATCGGGTCGATGTGACCTTCGAACTCTTTGAAGATCTGGTCGTAGCTCTTGCCGATCACGTTGCCGAGCACGCTGAGCCGGCCGCGGTGGGCCATGCCGATCGCGGCAGAGTCGAGGCCCGCGTCGGCGGCCATCGACAGGATCTGATCGAGGATCGGGATCGCCGACTCCGAGCCTTCCAGGCCGAACCGCTTGGTGCCCACATACTTCGTGGCCAGGAACTTCTCGAAGGCCTCGGCGGCATTGAGCCGCTCGACGATTCGTTGCTTGCGCTCCTTGGTGACGACCGGCTGCACTCCTTCGACCTTCGACTGGATCCAGCGCTGCTCGGCGAAGTCTTGGATGTGCATGTACTCGATGCCGATCGATCGGCAGTACGCGTCGCGCAACACGCCGAGCAGATCGCCGAGCTTCATCTTCTCGTACCCACCAACGCCACCGGTGAGGAACTCGCGGTCGAGGTCCCAGATCGTGAGGCCGTATGTCGCCGGATCGAGCTCGATGGGCAGGTCGGGCTCTTTCCAACGCAGCGGATCGAGGTCGGCGATCAGGTGGCCGCGCACGCGATGCACACGGATCAGCGTGGCGATCTGCATCTGCTTGTGCAGCATCGCCTCTTCGCTGTCGATCGGGCTGAGGTCGACGCGCCACTTCACGGCCTCGTACGGCACCCCGAGGCTCTTGAACACGTCTTCGTAGAACTCGTGACCGCCCAGCAGCAGTTCGTGCACCCGCTTCAAGAACATGCCGCTCTCGGCACCTTGGATGATGCGGTGGTCATAGGTGCTGGTGATCGTGACGACCTTGCTGACACCCAGCGAACCGAGGGCGCGCTCGTCGGCGCCCTGGAACTCGGCCGGGTAGTCGATCGTGCCGACGCCGACGATGACACCTTGCCCCGGCATCAGTCGCGGCACGCTCTGCACCGTGCCGATCGTGCCCGGGTTGGTGAGGGTGATCGTGGCGCCCTGGAAGTCGCTGACGGCGAGTTTGTTGCCCTTGACCTTGCGGATCAGGTCTTCGTACGCGGCGAGGAAGCCCATGAAATCGAGGGTGTCGGCGTTGCGCAGCACCGGCACGACCAGCGTGCGGGTGCCGTCGCCCTTGTCGACATCGACGGCGAGGCCCATGTTGACCGACGGGTTGCGAATGATGCGGGGCTTACCGTCGGCGCCGGCGATGTACGAGTTACCCATGTTGGGGACGGCATCGGCGATCGCCCGCACGACTGCGTACCCGATCAGGTGAGTGAAGCTGACCTTGCCCTGCCCGCTTCGGCTGCGGTAGCCGTTGATCACCTTGCGGTTGACCTCGAGCAACTTGGCCGGAATGTTGCGGAAGCTGGTGGCCGTCGGCACCGACAGGCTGCGTTCCATGTTGGCGGCGATGGCAGCACCCGCCCCGCGGATGGGGTCGCCCAGTTCGTCGGCTGGCGGTTGCAACGCTGCACCTGCAGTCGGCGCCGGAGACCCGTTCGATGACGACGCGCCAGAGGGGGCCGCCGATGCAGACGATGCGGGTGGGGCGACGACCGGTGGAATCGCCGGCTTGTAGTCGGAGAAGAACTCCCGCCACGTCTCGCTGACCGAACCTGGATCCGACCGGAACTGCTCGTACATCTCCTCGACAAGCCACGAGTTGGCGCCGAATCCCGACCCCGCAGAATCAATTGCAGTCATCGTCGTGTGAGCGTACTTGTCGAGGTGAAGTTTTGAAGGCTCCCCGCCGTCCGTCACCCTCGGTTGCTTTTCCGAAGCCTCGACTTATATATTTTTGGCATGAAATTTCGGTCCCTGGTCGCCGTTCCGTTCCTTGCTCTCTCCCTGGTCGGCTGCAGCTCCGGTAGCAGCGGCAGTGGCGCTACGACACCGGCCAACGCAACGGTGATCACGGCCGTCGAGGGCATCGCCTGGGACGCCAAGACGTATACCGCGACGCCCGTCGACGGCAAGGTCACGCTGGCATTGCGGAATCACTCCAGCCTGCCGCACAACCTGCACCTACTCGACGCGGAGAACGTCGATCAAGGAGTCGCTCTCGATGTCAAGGGAAACAACGACGTGCACACCTTGGACTACACGTTGAAAGCCGGCACATACCAGGTGATCTGCACGATCGCCGGCCATGGCAACATGAAAGCAACCCTCACCGTCACCTGAGGCAAAGCGGTTCGGGCGAAGGGATTCAGGCCTTCAGGAAGATCTCGCTGAGAATCATGAACACGAACCACACCCCGAACGCGCTGACCAGCACGTTGCGGACACCCGGGCCGTCGTACATCATGTTGAGTCCCTTGTTTGGCGTCGCCTTCCACGGCAGCAGGCCGAGAGCGTTCAGTTCCAAGACGGCGATGATGACGATGGCAATGGCCCAGTAGGCGCCCATCTTGCCGCTGCTCACCAGCTCGCCGCTGACCGGGCTGTGCGTCTTGAACACCATGAAGAACAACATCGTGACGGAGAACACAACGTTCTGACGCGACGCCATGAACGCCCTGCGACCGGCAGCCGCTGCGCCGGGGTCGGCCTCGCCGCCGGCGACGAGGTTGGCAGCGTTTGCCAGCACGACCTTCTGGTTGCGCCAGATCACGCCCCACACGTTGAGCATCATGATGGTGCCGAGCAACATGCCGGTGACGATGCCGATGCCGCCAGCTTGCTTGCCGAAGTCGTTGGAGAAGTAGTCCTTGGTGACACCGGTGATCAAGATGCCGATGACGAACGTGCTGAGCGCTGACCACCGAAACCACCACAGCGCCCTGCGCGCCACCTTGTCGATCGCGATGTTGCGCGCTCGAGCCTCGTCACCGAACTCGGCGAACGCCGGGACCTGAACGAAGTTGAAGTAGTACAACAGCCCGATCCAGGTGATGCCCGCGAGGATGTGAAGCCATCGCAATCCGAACTGACCAATCCCCAAGCGGCTGAACAACCCATCTGCAAGCACTGAACGCACCTCTTTCGTTGTAACGAAGACCTGTTCGCGTGAACGTAGCACCACGATGGCGTCGCGCCTAGCTATGCAGCGCCGTAGATTGTCCCCGCCATGGCCCACGAATTCATCTACACCTGCTACAAGCTCGCCCGCGTCTACCCACCCGATCGCACGGTGCTCGAGAACATCTCCTTGTCGTTCTACCCCGGCGCCAAGATCGGCGTGCTGGGTGCCAACGGCGCTGGCAAGTCGAGTCTGTTGCGGATCATGGCCGGTCTCGACGACGGCTACAGCGGCGAGGCGCGGCTGACGCCGGGTTTCACCGTCGGCTTCCTCGCCCAGGAGCCCGACCTCGATCCAACGAAGGATGTGAAGGGCAACGTCATGGACGGCGTCGCCGCGGTGCAGTCGATCATCGATCGGTACAACGACGTGATGACGATGTGGGGCGACCCCGATGCCGACTACGACAAGATCGGCGCCTTGCAGGCCGCACTCGAAGACAAGATCGCCGCCACTGACGCCTGGAGCCTGGAGCGCAACGTCGAGATCGCGATGGACGCCCTGCGGTGCCCTCCCGATGACGCCGACGTCAGCACCCTGTCGGGTGGCGAGCGTCGCCGGGTCGCGCTGTGCCGTCTGCTGCTGAGCCGTCCCGACCTGCTGCTGCTCGACGAGCCGACCAACCACCTCGACGCCGAGAGCGTGGAGTGGTTGGAGCGGTTCCTGCAGGAGTACCCCGGCACGGTCGTCGCCATCACGCACGACCGGTACTTCCTCGACAACGTCGCCAAGTGGATCCTCGAACTCGATCGCGGTCGCGGCATCCCGTTCGAGGGCAACTACTCGTCGTGGCTCGAGCAGAAGCAGGAGCGCCTGGCCCGCGAGGAGAAGGGCAACGAGGCTCGTCAGCGCACCTTGCAGCGCGAGCTCGAATGGGTGCGAATGGCGCCGAAGGCCCGCCAGGCAAAGGGTAAGGCCCGCCTCGCCGCGTACGACAAGTTGCAACTCGAGGCCGAGGCGGCCGAGCGTGGGCCCGACCGGTTGGAGATCGCCATCCCGGTCGGTCGGCGACTGGGCGACACCGTGATCGAGGTGGCCGGCCTGCGCAAGGGCTTCGGTGACCGTCTGTTGATCGAGGAGCTGTCGTTCTCGCTCCCCCGCGCCGGGATCGTCGGCATCATCGGTCCGAACGGCGCCGGCAAGACCACCCTGTTCAAGATGCTGACCGGGCAGGAGCCACTCGACGACGGAAAGGTCACCATCGGCGACACCGTCGACCTCGCCTACGTCGATCAATCCCGCGACACCTTGGATGCCGACGCGACCGTCTACGAGGAGATCACCGGCGGCGTCGAGCACATGAAGGTCGGCAACCGTGAGATCCACGGACGCGCCTATTGCGCCAGCTTCAACTTCAAGGGCAGTGATCAGCAGAAGCGTGTCGGTGACCTGTCGGGTGGCGAGCGCAATCGAGTGCACCTCGCCAAGATCCTGAAGAACGGTGGCAACGTCTTGCTGCTCGACGAGCCGACCAACGACCTCGATGTCGACACGTTGCGCGCACTGGAGACCGCGCTGGAGAACTTCCCCGGGTGCGCGGTGGTCATCAGCCACGATCGTTGGTTCCTCGACCGCATCGCCACCCACGTGTTGGCGTTCGAGGGCGACAGCCAGGTCCGCTGGTTCGAGGGCAACTTCAGCGAATACGAGGCCTGGCGGCACAAGGAGCTCGGCGCGAGCGCCGATCAACCACACCGCATCAAGTACAAGCCACTCGTCCGCTAGACCACCGTCAGCAGAAGCGTCAGACTGTCTCGTGGCCACTCGACTGATCACCCGTGCGTGCATCGGCGTGTTCGTCTGCGGCATCGCCGGTTTGATCATCTCGTCCGTCGCCGGGAACAACAACGGGGTCGTGTTGACGATCGGTGGCGTCATCGTGGTCGCCGCGCTCGTGTTGATGGCCGTCAACACCGTGACAGTTCACGAGCGGATCGACGCCTTCGACGATGCCGCCGCCGAGCAACTCGAGGCGCGTGTTGTCCAACTGGTGCAACAGGGGGCCGACGAGGCCGACGTTCGCACGCTGGTCCGCGAGGCGCGACGCAGCGCACGACGATGACGAGCAGGCGGCAGTGACCGGCGAGACCGATGCGCAGTTGTCCGCGCGATTGGCCACCGAAGCGGGCCGTCTGCTGGTCACGGTCCGCGAGGAGATGACCAGTGCCGGCGCTCCCCCTTGGCAGCTGATGGATGCCGGCGATCTCGCCAGTCACCGGTTCCTCGTCAAGGAACTCGCTGCGGCCCGGCCCGACGACGCCGTGCTGTCGGAGGAGGGTTTCGAGGATCCCCGTCGCTTCAACGCCGACCGGGTGTGGATCGTCGACCCACTCGATGGGACGAGCGAGTTCGGTGAGGCCGGTCGACACGACTGGGCTGTGCACGTTGCCCTGTGGGACCGGGACCACTTCGGCGCCGGCGCCGTCACCATTCCAGCGCTCGATCTCCTGTTCTGTTCCGATCCCCCGTCCGTCGTGCCCCCGTTCGGCCGCGACCGGCCCCGGCTGGTCACCTCGCGCAACCGCAACCCGTATGTCGCCGTCATCGTGGCCAACGCCCTCGACGCCGACGCCGTTCGTCTCGGCTCGGCGGGTGCCAAGGCCATGGCCGTGGTGACCGGCGAGGCCGACATCTACGTGCACGACGGCGGGATGTACCAGTGGGATTCCGCCGCACCGGCAGCGGTCGCCCTCGCCGCGGGATTGCATGTCAGCCGCATCGACGGGTCACCGATGGTGTTCAACGAGCGCGATCCGTGGCTGCCCGATCTGTTGATCTGCCGACCGGAGTTCGCCGGGCCGACCCTCGCGGCATTGCGCGACGGTCGTACAATCCGCCCATGACTCTTGCCGTGCCGGGTGACGGCGGCCTCCTCGAGCCGACACTGGCTGAAGCGACGCTTGAACGCCCCGCGATCACCACCCGCGTGCCCGGACTGACGATCGCCATCATGACGACGATCGGCGCCGGCGTGATCCACGCCGCTGCTGCCGGTGTGCACGCCGAGCATCCGACACTGGCCCGCCTCTTCATCTTGTGCGCCGTCGCCCAGGTCGGCGTCGGCCTGGTTGCCATGGCCCGGCCCAATCGCCTGGTCGCAGTGCCCATCGTCCTGGTCAACGCTGTGGCCGTTGGCGTGTGGTTGCAAACGCGAATCGCCGGTTTCTCGTGGATAGAGGGCCTCGAGGTCCGCGAGGCAGCGCAGTTCGCCGATACGGCATGCGCACTCTTGGCCGCTACCGCAGTCGGTTGCGCGCTTGGCGCATCGATGATCGGCAAGCGGCAGGCGATGGCGCCCCGCCTCTCGTTCCCGGCGCTGGCCGTTGCCGCGCTGACCATCCCGGCCATGCTCAGTGGCGGGACCCACGTCCACAGCCACGGCGGTGTCGCCAGCGCCAGCGCCAGCGCCAGCGGTGGCGTGGTCGACAAGTCGCAACCGCACAGCCACACCGCCGACGGCACCTCGGTGACCATTGATCCTGCTGGCAATCCTGCTGGCGACCCTGCTGGCAATCCTGCGGTCCCGGTGGTCGACGAATCGCGGCCCCATTCGCACCCCGCTGATACCACTGGCACGGTGGCGACGACGACGGCCGCGGCGACATGGCCACGTCCGTGGGATCCGACCAAGCCGATCGATGTCTCCGGCGTCGCCGGAGTGACACCGGAGCAGGAAGCTCGGGCGGCGAAGCTGATCGAGGGCTCGTTGAAGGACCTGCCGAAGTATGCAGATACCGCTGCCGCCGTGGCCGATGGCTATGCCTCGATCGGCGACGCG
>JANPOJ010000244.1:0-4394 GCA_031427935.1 Ilumatobacteraceae bacterium
GACAACCCCGAGCAGTTGGCGCCGGAGTTGCTGGCCTTCGTGCAAGGCCACGGCAACATGGTCGCCCCATCGCAGTATGCGGCGACCGTTGTCGGTCGCTCCGGCGCGGCGATGCGGCCGACTCTCGCCTCGATGGCCGGCGACTCGGTCGGGATCGCAGCGCTCGAGCAGGCGACACCGACCGACGACTCCCTGCTCGATGTCGTTCGTCCGGCCGCGACCATTGCATCGCCGGCGGGTACGCAAGGGATGATGTTCTGGTACTACGTGCTCGCCAGCCGGATCGACGACGGTCAGGCGTGGTCGGCGGCGACGCACTGGACGGGCGACTCGATCCTCACTTCGACGGGCTCGGCCAATCAGTGTGTCGATGCCAAGGTCGCCGCCAACGACGCCGACGGCGCAGCGCTGCTGCTCACTGCCTTCGAAGCGTGGGCGGCCGCCGCGCCGGCGGAATCAACCACGACCGTGGTGCCGATCGAGGGCAATCATGTCGAGGTCCGCGCCTGCGACCCGGGTGTCGCCGCCACGGCCCAGGCCCCGCCGAAGGTGCCCGTCGTGTTCGGCGGTGCGGGCGTGGAGCGTGCGCTCGTGCAGGCCGCAGTCAGCGCAGCCGGCGGTGCGAAGGTCGACGCGGCGTGTTTGGTGACGGCAGTCCGCCAGCGTGGCGTTGTGTTGACCTCTCCGGCCGACGATGCGCCGGTACTGGCCATCGACTGGCAGGCAACGTACGTCGCTGCCAACCTCGACCTGGCCGCCGGATGCGTGGCCGCCGCACCTGAAGCTGCAGCGACGCCCTAGTCGCGGAAGTTCTGGAACTGCAGGGGGATGCCGAGGTCGGCGCCCTTCAGCGTGGCGATGATCGTCTGCAGGTCGTCGCGCTTCTTGCCGGTGACCCGCACGGTGTCGCCCTGCGTCTGGCTGCTGACGCCCTTGGGACCCTTCTCCTTGATCATCCGGTTGATCTCGCGAGCCTTGTCGGACGAGATCCCGACGGCGATCGTCAGGACCTGGCGCACGCTGTTGTGCGTAGCTTCTTCGATCTTGCCGTAGTCGAGTCCCTTCAACGACACGCCCCGCTTCACCAGCTTCTCTTCGATGACGGTCCGCAACGCGGTCAAGCGATCCTCGCTCTGCGTGCGAAGCGTCAGAACGAGCTCGCTCTGCTCGATCGACGAATCGGTGTTCTTGAAGTCGTACCGTGTGGCGATCTCGCGCTGAGCCTGATCGATGGCGTTGCGCAACTCTTGGCGGTCGACCTCGGAGACAACATCAAAACTGGGCATGTCGTGAGACTAGTTGCGCCGCTAACCTCGATTCCCGCAGATGGGTCGGTACCCGAGTGGCCAAAGGGGGTTGACTGTAAATCAACTGGCATAGTCCTACGGAGGTTCGAATCCTTCCCGGCCCACCACCTGAATCGCCAGGTCCCCACTGGGGCCTGGCGATTGCACTTTTCTCGAGCACACACTTCCCATGATCCTCATCGACGCCGAACGACTCGCCGCCAGCCGGCCGAACCGACCGCTGTTCGCCGACGTCTCGGTGACGATCAGCGACGGCGACCGTCTTGGGGTCGTCGGGTTGAACGGGTCTGGCAAGAGCACACTGCTGCGGATGTTGGCCGGCGAACTGCGACCGGAGACGGGCGAGGTTCGATGGGGCCGCGGCGCGCGGGTGGGCTTCTTGCTGCAGAACCCGGCGCTGCCCGCCGGGACCGTGCGCGAGGCCGTCGGCGGCGAGTGGCAGGGCGAGGCGATGCTCGACCGGCTGGGGATGACACCGTTGCTCGACGCGCCGACCACCGAGCTCTCGGGCGGCCAGGCCAAGCGGGCCGCGCTGGCGCGTCTGCTGGTGGGCGAGTACGAGGTGCTGATCCTCGATGAGCCGACCAACCACCTCGACCTCGATGCCATCCAGTTCTTGGAGGAATGGCTGGCCGCGTACCGCGGGGGTTTGGTGCTGGTCACCCACGACCGGCACGTGCTCGACAAGGTCACCACCAAGGTGCTCGAGCTCGATCGTGGCACCGCCTACCTCCATGTGCCGTCGGGTTGGCATGCCGGTTCGGGCTACGCCGCCTACCTGGCCGGTCGGGCCGAACGCGAGGAACGCGCCGAGGCGGCTGAACAGGTCCGCAAGAACCTGGCCACACGCGAGCTGGCATGGCTGCGGCGCGGCGCCCCGGCACGAACCTCGAAACCGAAGGCTCGCATTGCCACGGCGACCGCGTTGGTCGAAGGCAAGGCCCAGGCTGCAGCGCGTGACGGGGAGCTCGGCCTGTCGATGGGGTCGAAGCGCTTGGGGTCGAAGGGGATCGAGCTCAGCGACGTGGCGTTCGCTTGGCCCGACGGCACCAAGGTGATCGACCCGTGCACGCTGGTCTTCGAACCCGGCGACCGTGTCGGGGTCGTCGGTGCCAACGGCGCCGGCAAGTCGACGCTGCTCGACCTGATTGCCGGACGGCTCATCCCCACGCACGGCAACGTCGACCGCGGCGCCACCGTGCAGATCGGTTACTACGATCAGCTCGGCCGCGACCTCGACCTGACGCAACGGGTACGCGAGGCCATTGCCGGCGACAAGGGCGAGCCGTCGCTGGCCGACGTTGCGCTGATGCGGCGGTTCTGGTTCGACGGGGATGCGCAGTTCGCGCCGATCGGCACCTTGAGCGGCGGCGAGCGCCGCCGGCTGCAACTCCTCCTCACCCTCGTCCCGCAACCGAACGTGCTGCTGCTCGACGAACCCACCAACGACCTCGACCTCGACACACTGCGGG
Organism: Ilumatobacteraceae bacterium; assembly: GCA_031427935.1. Lineage (GTDB taxonomy): Bacteria > Actinomycetota > Acidimicrobiia > Acidimicrobiales > Ilumatobacteraceae > JAENVT01. The sequence continues at coordinate 2,780 of JANPOJ010000244.1, forward strand.
CGATGGAGGACTTCCTCGACGACTGGCCGGGGATCGTGGTGACCGTCAGCCACGACCGCGCCTTCCTCGACCGGGTCACCGACGAACTGCTGGCCCTCGACGGCAACGGTGGCGTGCGCTGGATCCGTGGCGGCGTCGCGGCGTGGTTGGTGCAGCGTGCCGCAGCCGACACGGTGCCGATGCCGCAGATGACGGCGCGGGCGCCAGCGCCGGTGCGGGCGAGGCCGACATCTGGCCGCAGCCCGTCAACGGTGCGCCGGGACCTCGGCCAGGCCGAACGCAAGGTTGCCTCGGCAATCGCCGCCCGAGACAAGCTCGTGCACGCCATGGCCGCCACCAACGCCCACTGGGAACTGGCGACGCTGGGCGAGCAACTCGCTGCCGCCGAAGCTGATGTCGCCGCCGCCGAGGAATCCTGGCTGGCCCTGGCCGCTGAAGCCGAGTCCCTCGGCCTCACCCCGTAGCCCCGCTACCGACCCGGTTGGGCGCGATCTCGGTACGGTCAATACCGAGATCGAACCCGTTGAGCGCCGTCGGGCTCGGTGTGAGTATCGGCGATACCGAAATCGCGCCCGACGGGGGTCAGAGGAGGGCTTGCATGAGGGCGACGTCGAGCCACTTGTTGAACTTGCGGCCGACCTCGCGCTCGATCCCGACCAACTCGAAGCCGCACGAGCGGTGCAGGGCGATCGAGGCCTCGCTGGCCGCCGAGATGCGGGCAAACACGGCGTGGAATCCCGAGACCGACCCGACTCGCAGCAACTCGGCGACGATCAGCTTGCCGATGCCTTGGCCGTTGCGGTCGGGGCGTACGTACACCGAGTCCTCCACGCTGGTGCGGTACGCGGCCCGCTCTTTGTAGGGCGACAGGGACCCGAAGCCCACCACATCACCGCGCTCGTCGGTCGGGTCGATGGCTACGATCGCCGCGAACGCCCCGTTGCGGTCGGCGATCCACCGTTGCTGATCCTCGAGCGACCTCGGCACGAGATCGAAGGTGGCCGTCGTGTTGGAGACCTCGTAGTTGTAGATCTGGCGGATCTGCTCCGCATCCCCCAACGACGCCAATCGCAGGGTGATCGATTGGATCCGGCCCTCGCTCACGCCGGCCGAGCGTAGTGCCGAAAGCAGGGGAATCCCGTGGTAGATGCCTCACAGGCGGCGCTATGCTTCTCGGCTGGCTTGCGGTAGAACCCGCGCGTCAGCGATCGCCCTTTTAGCTCAGTCGGTAGAGCAACGCCATGGTAAGGCGTAGGTCGTGGGTTCGATTCCCACAGAGGGCTCGACCAGACGGTCCGGCTGCCCTTGGGCAGGCGAGACCGGTTCGGCAAAGCCCTGGCGGCGTAGCTCAGTTGGTCAGAGCATCCGGCTCATAATCGGAAGGTCATCGGTTCGAGACCGATCGCCGCTACAACACAACGAACACCAGCAATCAAGAACATCACAGACATCCAAGACACCACAGGCATCCAAGACACCACAGGAGAGGGTCTCCCATGAGCAAGGCGAAGTTTGAGCGGACGAAGCCGCACGTCAATATTGGCACGATGGGTCATATCGATCATGGTAAGACGACGTTGACTGCTGCGATTTCCAAGACTCTTGAGGGGAAGGG
>JANPOJ010000245.1:0-2325 GCA_031427935.1 Ilumatobacteraceae bacterium
CCTATCGGAAGAGGACTTAGTTGCGATAACGTGTCGATGTCATTGATTCCTGTCGGAAGATAGTCAAGGCCGACGAGGATTTCCCTTGACCAAGAACGGCTCCAACGGTGTCCACTCGACCTTGTCGGGGCACGTGTTGTACAGCCGCTCGCCGGCGATGATCTGACCGGGCGCGGCCTTGGCCATCAAGCGCGCCGCGAGGTTCGTCGCGTCGCCCATCACGATGTACGTGCAGCGCTGCGGGTGTCCCATGTCGCCGACGAACACCACACCGAGGTTGGCGCCGATGCGCAGCGGTAACGGGGTCTCGTCGGCGATGCGTCGCAGCACTCGCAGCAGTCGCTCGCCGTCGCGTTCTGTCGCGGTCGGCGCACCCGAGATCAGCGTCCAGCGCACAGAGTTGGCCTCAGCCTGGGTCTCCAGCCAGCAGACGTCGAGCTCTGCTGAGGCCCGATCGACGATCTCGGTGATCTCGTCGAGGCGGGCGTGCACGCCATCGATCCCTTCCGTTGCCAGCAGATCGTCGGTGCCGTTGAGCCGGATGAACGACATGGCAACCTGCTTCAGCTCGCCTGCACGGTGGCCCCCATCGAGCATCGAACCGAACTGGGTCGGCAGGAGCCTGGCAATGTGCTCGTCGTCTCTCGACAGCAGCCGACTGACACCGGCCTCCGACCGCTCCGTGGTCGGCACGCCGCCGAGGCGCAGCCGCAGCGCTCCATCGCTGTGACGGTGCGTGATCCCCGCCGACGGCAGGGCCACTGCAAGCACGTCGTTGATCAGGGCCTCACTCGCGTTCGCCGATGCTTCGAGCTGCGCCATCGCCGTGCTGGTCGGCCCGGCCACCAAGAGGGCTCGGCGCGTCGTGCCGAGCAGGTAGTACGCCTGCGAGCCGCTGGCAATGCCGCACGACATTCGTAGCCGCGCGTCGCCGAGCGGCGTGACGATGCGACCGTCGTCGGCCATGAACCGGAACATCTCGGCGGTCGCCGATGCGGCGCGGCGTTGGTGATCGTCACCGGTGAACAGCACGACCATCGCATCGCCGCCGAACTCCAGCACATCGCCGCCGCGCCGGAAGACCTCGCCGATCAGTCCTTGGAACACCGTGTTCAACACGTCGTTGATGTGCTCGGCACCACTTCGGCCGAGTCTGGCGAGACGTTCAGTCAGCTTGGTGAACCCGGAGATGTCGAAGAACGCCAGCGTTCCATCGACCTCGACCCAACCCGAAGCCGGGGCGGCGTTCATGACCTGCAGGGCAAGGTCCGACACGTACGCGTGCAGCGTGCGTCGGGGAACATCAGTCGCCGGTTGTGAGTCGTTCATTGGTCGGACGAATGGAAGATCCGCCCCTCGACCGCCTCCCATCCGCACCGTCATCGTGGCCTGTGACAGCGGGTGCGTCAAGTGGTTCGTGTGGTAATCTTTCGTCGAACGGGGTCGCAAAGGCGCTGGTCACGGGGCTAAAAGTGAGCGGGGAGACATGAGCGACGATTCCTACATCCTGCGGCTGCTCGACGAATGTCGGGAGGAGATCAAGATCTCCGACTCCAAGGCCAGCATCATCTTCGCCGCCGTCGCCACAGCAACGGCGCTGCTGGCCAACCTGCTGCTCGATGAAACACGGAAACTGCGCACCAGTGGAGCCGCCGTCACGACGTTGTCGGTCGTGGCGGTCGCCACGCTCGTGTCCGCGATGGTGATGCTGGGCCTCGCGGTGATCCCGCGCGTGGGGCGACCCGAACCCGGCAAAGCACGATATTTCGCGGAGCACGCCCAATTCGAAAGCCCGGAGGCACTGCTCTCCGTGGTGACCGCCGATGCCGAGTTCCCCGCCGTGCGACACGCGCAACAGTTGCTCGCCATGTCGCGGATCGCCCGGCGGAAGTACCTGCATCTGCGACGGGCGATGATCGCCGTAGCCCTCGCCATCGGTGTGATGGCACTCGCGGTGCTCGTCAGCGCCATCACCTGAAGTCAACGGCCTGACGCGCACCAGGTCACAGCCCGCGCACACGCTGGTCATCTGTCCTTAACAATGCGGAGACGGCGGGGAAATCTCTCACGCCTACGTTGCCCGCCGAGCCCACGGTGGGTTCCCCCCAGAGAGAGAGGGATCGCGTGAATACTCTGACCTTGAAGGCGAGGTTGGCCGATCGGGACCGGCGAAAGTTCTTCGTCGCGTTTCTCGGCGGCAAGCTTCTCGGGCTCGGCGTGGCGTTCTACGCCATCGTGTCGCTCGGGCCGTGGATCGTGGGCACCGTGGCCCACGCTGCCAGCCTGCCGCACGCCGACGACGTGCAGACCCAGGTGACCAGTGCC
>JANPOJ010000246.1:0-1637 GCA_031427935.1 Ilumatobacteraceae bacterium
GAATCGACGTCGGTGATCCCGCCCTCGGTTTCCCCATGACGGTCATGCCCGGTGTCGAGTGGCACGACGTGATGTCCTACTGTTCGAAGCAATGGCTGAGTTCGTTCACCTACAACGGCATGATGGATCGGATCACCGCTGAGGACGCTCTCGGACCAGGAACGAACGCCGGCCCTGCGCCGGCAGGAGTGCGAGCAATGACGGCTTCAAAGGTGCAGATACACGTCGTCGCCTCAGTCAACATGACGAAGCGTTCGGCGACGGTTTCCAGCGCGTTGCCGCTGTCGACATCGGTGGGTCATGAACCAGCCGGCGTGCCGGAGAAGAAGGTTCGTAACCTCGAGGTGCGCGTCGTCGATGCCGCCGGCAAGGTGCTCCACACACAGAAGGCGCCGTTCCTGCCCAGTTCCCGTCACATCAAAGGTGAGGATATTGTAGGTCTGGTCGATGTCGTCGTCCCCAACGTCGCCAAGGCCGCAGCCATCGAACTGCTCCTCGCCAAGAAGGTGCTCGACCGCTTCGACGTGCATGGTGCAACCGTTGCCGCTCGGGCCATGCGTGGCGGTGCAGGTGGTCCGAGTCTGACTGCCGGGCCGGCAGAAGGCGGCAACGTCATGCTGAGCTGGGAAGCACCGGGTGCCGGGGCCAACCAGCGGTATGTCGTGCAGGTCAGTGGCGATGGGGGCACGTCGTGGAACACGTTGGCAGCGGGAACCGCGGACACCTCGCTCGAGGTGGATCGAGACGACTTCCCCGGCGCCACCGAGCTCCAGGTCCGGATCACCGCGACATCGGGCTTCGGCCAGCCATCGATCATCACCGAACGAGTTCCCCTCGTCTAGTCGGGGCACACTCGGTCTGTGGCCAGCTCGTCACGCCGCGAGAAGAATTGGTCTTCCCATCCGACGAGATTGGGAGTATTCTCCAGGCTTCGCCCAAGACTTCTTTGGGGCCCAGAAGTTCGTGACGCTGACCTGGGGACGATGTTTGTGCTCCGCCGATGGAGGACGTAAATGCGCGCGCTTGTTGTCAGCAATGTCTGCTTCTACCGAGAAGGGGTAGCGCGTGCCCTGCGCGACGACGGCATCGAGACCTCGGTGTCCGATCATTCGATCCCGGAGATCGCCCAGACCACGGCGTTGGTCGACGTCGTGCTGGTGGATCTCGTTCACGAGGGCCTGGCCCGGACCCTGGAGCTCACGGGTGGCACGAGACCTGTCGTAGGGCTGGCGCTCACAGCCGATCCGCCCGTTGCCGCGGCCGCGACACTTGGCATTCGCGCATTCGTTGGTTGCGACCAGACTCTTGCAGCGCTGATCCGCACCGTTCGGCGAGCCGTGCGAGGCGATGCGGTATGTCCTGCATCGATCGCCGGGGTGTTGTTCGCAAGCCTCAACTCGCCCGAACCGGTAGTGAGCGGGCTGCCCGCTGAAGCGTTGACTCGTCGCGAGAGGGAGATCGGCCGGCTCGTCGTGCGCGGCCTGTCCAACAAGAAGATCGCCTCGGCTCTCATTATCGAACCGGCCACGGTGAAGAACCATGTTCATCAGATCCTTCGCAAGCTCGATGCCGGCAGGGCGGAACCGGATTCGGAAAATGCAGCACCTGTCGGAGAATCATCCACCATGGACCCTGCC
>JANPOJ010000247.1:0-5063 GCA_031427935.1 Ilumatobacteraceae bacterium
GGGACCGGACCGGCAGCACCTTGAGCGCAACCTCGCGATCGAGCCGAGTGTCTCGGGCCCGATAGACCTCCCCCATACCCCCGGCGCCCAGAGGGGCGAGCCGGAACCGTCACGACAGGCCGCATGGCCCTCGTCGATGTCGTGCCAGCAGCCGGAAGCGATGTCGAGGAGGTGCTGCGGTTGGCCGGATCCTTGGAGGACGCCTCCGAGCATCCCATTGCCAAGGCGATCGCCAGCGGGGCGCGCGAGCGAGGCGTGAGCCTGGTGCCCGTCGAGTCGTTCGGCAACACCGAAGGGCTCGGTGTCCAAGGAGTCGTCGACGGACATTCCGTCGTCGCAGGACGCGAGCGATTCCTCGACGACTGGTCCCTTCATCTCGACGACGATCTACGCGCCGCTCGCGACGCCGCCGAGGATGCCGGACGCACACCAGTGTTCGTTGGCTGGGACGGAGCCGTCCGCGGCATGCTCGTGGTAGCCGACACCATCAAGGAGACCTCCGCGGAAGCGATCACCGGCCTCCGGCGGCTTGGACTGTCACCCGTGCTCCTCACGGGCGACAACGGTCGCGCGGCGAGGAACGTCGCGGCGCAGGTCGGCATCGAAGATGTCATCGCCGAGGTGCTCCCGGCGGACAAGGTCGATGTCATTCGCCGGCTGCAGGCGGAGGGTCGAGTTGTGGCGATGGTGGGTGACGGTGTCAATGACGCCGCCGCGCTTGCTCAGGCCGACCTCGGACTTGCCTTGGGCACCGGCACCGATGTTGCCATCGAGGCCAGCGACCTGACACTTGTTCGCGGCGATCTCCGTGCGGCCGTTGATGCGATCCGCCTCTCGCGCCGCACGCTCGCGACCATCAAGGGCAATCTGTTCTGGGCCTTCGCCTACAACGTTGCCGCGTTGCCGCTTGCTGCCGCTGGGATGCTCAACCCGATGCTGGCCGGCGCGGCAATGGCGTTCTCCAGCGTGTTTGTGGTCTCCAACAGTCTCAGGCTTCGCCGTTTCAAGTCCGTGAGTGGCGCAGTATGACCTCGACCTCTCGAACGAAAGGAGCATGAAGGTGGCCGCATACGACATGCAGAAACCCGATATCGCCAAACGGCTCGCTCGCATTGAAGGGCAGGTTCGGGGCATCGCTCGCATGGTCGAAGAAGACCGGTACTGCATCGACGTCCTCGATCAGATCTCGGCGATCACCAAGGCCCTCCAGCAGGTGTCAATTGGCCTACTGCACGATCATCTCCATCACTGCGTCGTCGATGCCGTCGATTCGGGACGTCCGCAAGCTCTGGAGAAGCTCGACGAGGCCACAGCCGCGATCGCGCGCCTGGTGCGCAGCTGATTCCCAAGCCAAGATTCGTCGAACATCAGGCGGCACCGGCGCGGGGCTCACCCTCCGCCGAGCTCCCACGTCGCCTCGACGGGCTCGGGCAATCCCGAGATCCGCAGGGTGGCAGTACCTTGTGCCGGTCCTTTGGCGGTGAACTGCAGTTGACCCGAGCGGTGGTGACCGCCGGGACCGTCGCCTGACCATCCTTCGATGGCCCATGCCGTCCCGTCGACGTCCAGTTGCGAGGCCGTGGTGAGGTCCAGCGAAAGATCCGCCGAATGTGTGTCGAGAACAATCGTGAACTTGGCACCCGAGGCGTCGAGCACCGTCGGGGTGATCTTCACCTGGACCGCGCCGGCCTGGACCGCTCGAACTGGAAGTACCGATTCGGCTGAAGGACTCGCCGACGAACTTCCGCAAGCAGCGAGTGTCGCCGAGACGACGAATACGAAGGGAACCAGGTACCGATGTCGACGTGTCATATCAATGCTCCGTGGTTGTGACGATTCATGTAACCAAGCCGCCGCGCAACGAGAACCACAGCCACGGCGTTGATGGTGATGCCGACGAGCATGAACGGGATGCGGTAGTCGGTGAGGAAACCGGCCGCGCTCGCAGCACCGATCACCGGAAGGAGCTCGGCCAGATGGTGCGCGCAGCATGCGATCATGCCCGCCGTCGATGCGCCGGCACCGACCCCTGCGGTGAGGGCAGCTCCCCGTCCGTGTCGGTGGCGGTGTCGCAGCTCTGAGACCAAGGCGACCTGGGTCCCGAAGCCGACCAAGATTGCTGCGAGATAGTAGCGATCCTGTCGGAGTTGGTCAGCGAGGTGGTTCCATGAGCCAGATGCGGCCCGAACGACCACGACGTAGAAGAGGGCCATGGCTACCAGCGCGATCAGCCCGTGACGAATGCTCCGTCCAGCGATGGGCCCGCCATCGGGCGAACTCGCGTGACATGTCGCATCTGGTGCGACTTCAGTACTGGTCACCGTCATAGCGCAATCCCCGAATCAATCGCATCGGCGAGCGGAATGACGACCACTGGCACCCGGGCGTGGCGGGCGAGATGCTGGCTGACAGACCCGAGCACCGCGCTCAGCAATCGATTGTGGCCGCCGGCACCCACGACGATGAGATCTGCGCTCGCGCCGGTGAGGCGGTCTCGGGCGTCGCCGCGAAGGACGGCCGTGGCGAGCGTGATATCGCCGTCGCGTGGCAGGGCATCGATCCTTGCGAGTTCGCGGTGCACGAATCGCTCTGCGCACGACTCGTCGTCTGGGTCGACGAGCCCGGCCTCGATCATGGCCGGCGACGGTTGCCAGGCATGGGCGAGGGTGACGGTGTCACCAGACCGAGCGTGTGTGATAGCCCAGCGGACCGCCGCGTGGGAGGCGACCGAGCCGTCAATGCCTACGACGATTCGTTCAGGCCGATGGAGAATGGTGGTGGTCATGGTCGTGACTCGGCGAGGAAGGCTGGGTGTCGGCTGTGTCGCCGCCGTGGTTCATGCCGCGCATCATCAACGCCATCATCGCGGTGCAGAGAAACGCTGCGAAGAGGAAGCTGGGGCTGGCGGCTCCAGTTGCTACGAGTACGACTGCGATGATGATCATGGGGATGCAACAGATCATCATCATCCAGCCGTGGCCGCCGTGGCCGCCGTGGCCGCCGTGGCCACCGCTGTGGGTGGCTCGTTGCGGTAGTGGTGGTGTCGCGTTCATCGGTCGCTCCGCATCGAGTTCGGCACGAAGCCGAGCTTCTGGTACAGCGGACAGTGTCCGAGCGCACCGGTGATGATGAGGTCGAGCCCGGCGGCCGCGAGCAGCACTTCGAGGATCACGGCAAGTGCCGATCCCGCGCTGGTCAGTAGCACGATCGCGGCGATCATGGCCGCGGTGCCGAGGACAATGCGCCCCGCTCGTTCGCCTGGTGTGATGTTGACACTGAGGTGGTGAACCTTCTGGCGTGTTGGCGGGAAGGCTTGGTTCTGCACGTTCATGGCGTGCTCCTTTCTTGCCCGTTGTGGTGGGCGTGAATGGGTTCGGTCGGCTCTGATTCGGTCTTGTGGTGATTGCCGTGCATGCCGCAGCCACCATGACGATGCATGGCGAGCATCGCGACCAGGAAGACAATCCACACCCAGTTCGCTGCGAGGAACTCGATCATCGCGACTCCTTTCATCTGCGACGATCATCTGCCTACGCGGCCTGTGCCGCATCCGCCCGTGCTACCGATTGAAGGTGCGGTGCTCTACTGATTCCTTGCGCCCTGCGATCGTGCTGTGGGGCGGGCAGGGCTCGTGGATGCAGCCGAGCGCGGTGCGCATTTCGGCACTGAGTCCTTCGGCGACATCGTCTCGGGCGACCCAGCCTCCGGCGCCATCGCCGAGCGCCAAGGTCATGTACGCCGGATCCGGCTCCGGGCCAATAACAACGATTCGCCCCGTTGGGAAGTCATCAGATTGACCGCAGCAGCACTGTGGAAAGGCTGCCCCGTCGATGATCACGAGGTCTGGCGTGAGGTCGCGCATCGCGGTTGGGAGATCCCCGTCGAGCAGACAAGGCTGCCAACAGCCATGTTCTCGTTCGAGGAGCTCGAGGATCATCCGGCGCATCGCTGGGTGGGCGATCGCGATCAACACACGGGGGGAGGCGTCGCACACAGGGCAGTAGTCGCCAGTCACGAAGCAATTATGGCCTCCTATTCGACGACGAGCATCCGTTGAAACTACCGAGTCTTCCTACGGCCTCTTCAGATCGGGGGAGAATCCCCATCGAGTAGGCCAGCGTCACGGGCAAACCGGACCAGCTCGGCACGACTACGAATGTCGAGCTTCTGTTGGATGTGTGCTCGATGAGTCTCGACCGTCCGTACTGAGACGAACAATTGGGCAGCGATCTCAGGGTTGGTCAACCCCAGCGCGACACAACGCAGCACGATCGTTTCGCGCTCGGAGAGGTCGCCTCCCGGCCCGTGCGGCCGCGGATGCGACAAGCCCGGCGTGAGCAACGCGGCTCCGAGAATCGGATGAACGTACTGCCGGCCGGCCGCCACCTGCCGCACTGCCTCGACAAGCTCGACATCGGCCGCGTCCTTCAGCATGTACCCGTCCGCTCCCGCTTCGAAGGCTCGGCGCAGATAGGCGACGTCGTCGTGGACCGTGAGGATCAGAACACGGGTCTTCGGGCTCACGTGGCGAACATCGGCCGTGGCGGTGATGCCGCTCCCATCGGGCAACCCAAGGTCCATCACGAAGACGTCGGGTTGCTCCGCCTTAGCGAGTGCGATTGCCTGTTCGACGTTGCCGGCCTCGCCGACAACGAGGAGATCTGCCTGCTCGTCGAGAATGCGTCGAAGTCCGCTGCGGACGACGCCGTGGTCGTCGCACAGCGCTACTCGGAGCACCTTGGCCTCAGACAAGTGGAATCTCCAACACGATCGTCGTTCCTGAACCTGGGACAGATGCGACGCTCACCGTGCCCCCGACAATCTCTGCTCGTTCGCTCATCCCCTGGAGCCCGAGGTGTCCGTGTGCCGGCTCGGTCGGGTCGAAGCCGATCCCATTGTCTTCGACGAGCGCGCGGAGCCGCCCGGCGGCTGCGGTGACTGCGACTCTTCCAGATGAGGGTCCTGGAAGGCCTGCATGGTCACCATGTGAATGGGGCCGCGGCCGGCATTGACTTCGCTGATCAATGCATGGTTGCGCAAACAAGTCGGGATGGGCCGATGCG
>JANPOJ010000248.1:0-2966 GCA_031427935.1 Ilumatobacteraceae bacterium
CACGATCAACCGGCGGGTCACCGCATGCTTGCCTGTGCCGGTGGTGTAGTGGCATTCGGCGACCTCGGCCCGCCCGCTCAGGGTGTAGTCGATCTCAACCCATGCTTTGTCGGCGATCCCAGCGATTGCTCGGGCAATGCTGGTGATGTTGCAGCGCACAGCCATCGTGTAACGCACGTTGAGCCGGTTCAACACGCTGATTGTTTCGTTCGACCAGAACCCGGAATCGACCCGCACCGTCAACTCGCCGCTGGCCCCAGCGCGACGGACACGGGCAATCACCTCTTCGATGAACCGGCGTGCGCCGCGTTGAAAATGTCAAGCGGGATTGGCCCCACCTTGCGCGTTTGATTTGGCCCCACCCGTTGGATTCGTGAATGGCGCGGGGAATCGCCTTCTAGGTTGGCGCAGGAGCGGCGATCGTGGGCGGGAATGGGTTGAGGGTGCGGCGATCGGTGGGGTCAGGTGGCGTGGCGGCGGCTGCGGGTGGTGGTGCGGAGCCGGTAGCTGTCGGTGCCGGTTTCGATGATGTGGGCGTTGAAGGTGACTCTGTCGACGATCGCGGCGACGAGTCGTGGGTCGCGGATGATGGTGCCCCATTCGCTGAATGGGAGGTTGCTGGCGATGGCGATGCTGTTCTTTTCTTCGCGTTCGGTGAGGATCTGGAACAACAGTTCGGCGCCTCGGGTATCGAGTGTCACGTAGCCAAGTTCGTCGAGGCAGAGCAGATCCATCCGGCCGTAGCGGGCGACGAGGCGTGAGAGGCGGCGTTCGTCGGCGGCCTCGACGAGTTCGTTGATGAGTTGGGCGGCGGTGGCGTAGCGGACTCGGTGGCCTTGCTCGCAGGCGGCGAGACCGAGCCCGAGGAGGAGATGGGTTTTGCCGGTGCCGCTGTCGCCGAGCAGCACGACGGGTTCGCCGGCATCGAGGTAGTTGCCTGAGGCGAGCGTGGCCAGTGTTGCCGGGTTGATGGTTGGTGCTGCGGCGAGGTCGAAATCGGCGAGTCGTTTGGTGCGCGGGAAGCGGGCTTCTTTGATGAGTCGTTGGCGGCGGCGTTCGGATCGTTCATCGATCTCGGCGGAGAGCACTTCGGCGAGGTAGCCGAGATAGGTGTGCTGGGCGCGTTGGGCGAGCTCGGCGAGCCGGGCGGACTCGGCGCGCACCACTGGAAGATGGAGTTCTCGGGTGGCGGCACCGATCGCAGCTGTTGCCGCGGTGTCGGACATGGTGGTGGTGGTCATTGGGCCTCCAAGAGTTGGTCGTAGTGGGCGATGGATGGTGGGGGCCGGTCGAAGCGGTGGAGTCCTTCACCGATCGGGATCACCGCAGCAACGGACGGTTCGCTGGTGCGGCGGGCTTCGATGGCCACGACGTTGGCGTCGATCGAACCGGCGCTCAGCGCTCGTTCGATCCCGGCGGTCACCTGGACGGCGGGCGTGCTGCGATGCAACAACAACACCTCGATCAGGGCGCGGGTGCCGTCGCGGTCACCGAGACGACGTCGAGCGATATCCCAGAATCGTTGATGGGCGTCGGTGAACACCCCACCAGCTCGAGCCCGGGCAAGCGCCGTCGCACCAGGCAGAGCACCAGGTTTGATCGCCAACACTTCGAGGTAGTGGTCCAGGGCGAGGATCTCTTCGCCGTGCAAGCCTCGGACGTGACGAGCGGCGACGATGCGGCCGTCGAGGATCTCGATCGTGTCGGCGCCGACACGCACATCGATGCGACGTCCGACGTATCGGACCGGGACCGAGTAGAAACAGCCACGCACCGAAACCCGGCTCTTGCGATCGGCCCGATGCGATGACACCGAGGTGACATCGAACGCCTCTGCCGGCAACATCTTGAGGGTCGGGGCCTCGAGCGCGAAGTGTTCCCCGACGCTGATCCGTCTGGCGGCGATGTGGCGGCGGTCGTCTTTATCGGTGGCGCGCACCAACAAGTCGTTGAGTTCGGTCATCGACCCCACGGATGGGACCGGGACGAGATGACGACGCCGGAACCGGCCAACCTCACCCTCGACACCGCCTTTCTCGTGCGAACCCTTGATGCCTGGGATACAAAAGAACGAGTCGAACCCGTAATGCGACCGCAAGGCGATGAACCGGGCCGACTCGATCCGGTCTCGGCCCTTCATCACTTTCTGAACGGCGGCTTTCAAGTTGTCATAGCGGATCCTGGCGGGGATCCCCCCGAAGTGGTCGAACGCCCGGACATGACCATCGAGGAACACCTCTTGGGCTTCGGACATGTACACCCGGGCGAACGACTTACCCGACGCCGACAAGCGCATGATGAAGATCGAAACCTCCAACACCACCCCGGCAACCTTCGCGGTGACCGTCCCAAAATCGACCTCGGCCTCATCCCCCAACGGATGATGCTGCGGGACCATCACATCACCGAGACCGACCTCCTGACGGCGACGGACCTCGCTCACATACCGGCGGACCGTGCCCTCGGAAACATCCGCATCGTGCTCGTCGACGAGGCGTTGCCACACCCGTCGAGCGGTGTGGCGCTGCTTACGAGGCGCCGTGCGGTCATCTACAAGCCAGCCATCCACAACCGGCTTCCAACGATCCATCTTTGGCGACACCCGCTCCGGCTTCTTGCGTGACGGCGGCACCGGCGACTCCAACGCCAAACGCACATCCCGACGATGCACCCCGAACCGCCGCGACAACTCGCGGATCGACAACCCCTCGCGCTCCTTGGCCCGCCTGATCTCCTCGAACACCATCACTCGCACCTCTTCGTCATGACACCCACAATCGAAGAGCGCAAGCCCGCAACCGCGGACCCCCCTCTCAGGTGGGGCCAAACCAGATGCGCGTTACCCGCCCAAGTGGGGCCAAATCAGAAGATCACACTCAGTCGTAGGACTGGAGGTCACCGCCGGGGTCATTGTAATAGGATTATTTCTCTCCTCTCTCGCCACGCTCGCCGGGTCGCGTCGCTCG
>JANPOJ010000249.1:0-1741 GCA_031427935.1 Ilumatobacteraceae bacterium
GCGGCGTCGACCCTGGTCAGGTCACGCGCCTGCGACGACGCTGCATCATTCGGTACGTACGGATACGACCAACTGTGTACGACCACCAACGGCACGCCGTGGCGATCGGCTTCGTCGCCGGCCCAGCGCAGCGCCATCTCCGACGCGGGCGACCCGTCGACACCGACGACGATCCGATCGGGGTGGCCCCGACTCGCCGGGCCACGTACGACCACGACCGGGCACGGGCTGTGCCGAACGACGTGGTGAGCGGTGTTCCCGAGCCAGAACGCCGGCCCGCGTTCGTGGCCGCTGGCACCGACGACGACGAGGTCATCGGGATCGGCATCGCGAACCAGGTCGAACCCTGGCGGGCCGGCCGTCGCCTCCGTCGTGATCTCGAGTCCAGGGTGAGCGTCGGACGCGAAGCCTTTGATCTCCACGAGACCGCATTCCGTCGCAGCCAGCAGCGATGCATACGCCTCGGTCGCGGTCCAACCGAACACGACGTCGCCGGCGTACGAGATCTGGTAGCACGACAGGATCTTCAGACGGACGCCGCGTACAGCGGCCTCGTCCGCAGCCCACATCACCGCTTCCGATGAGGGTCCACTTCCGTCGTATCCCACCGTGATCTGCTTGGTCATGAGCTCATGATCTCCCCGACCGACCGCTGTCAGTAGGGCCTTGTGTCACGGATCGACTAGATGAACCCGAGTCGAGCAGCTGCGGCACGAAGGTGGTCGCGATGATCCGGGTGGGCGATCGCGATCAATGCGGCCGAACGTTCGCGAATCGACCGACCGCGCAGCTCGGCGACGCCCCATTCCGTGACCACCTTGTCGACGGTGTTCTTCAGTGTCGTCACCACATCCCCGGCGGCGAGCTGCGGCACGATCTTGGAGATCGTGCCGTGCTTGGCGGTCGAATGCAGCACCACGAACCCTTGGCCGCCCGCGGAGTACATCGCACCGCGTGCGAAGTCAGCCTGGCCACCGCTGGACGAGTAGTACGTTCCGGCGACGGTCTCGGAGGCGCATTGACCGATGAGGTCGACAGCAATCGTGGCGTTGATCGAGACGAAATTCGACTCCTGGGCGATCACGCGAGGATCGTTGACGTAGCGCACAGGCCACAGTTCGAGGGCCGTGTTCTCGTGCAGGAAGTCGTACAGCCGCTGCGTGCCCAACGCGAACGTGCCGACGGTCTTGGTGCGATTCAACTGCTTGGCGACGCCTGTGACGACGCCCCGCTCGACCAGTTCCATCACGCCATCGGAGATCAACTCGGTGTGGATGCCGAGATCGCGATGGTCCACGAGGCTCGACAGGATCGCATTCGGTATCCCGCCGATCCCCACCTGGATCGTGGCACCGTTCGAGATGCGCTCGGCGATGAGCGCAGCGATCTGGAGGTCGGCCGGACCACCAACAGCGGGCGCGACCTCGAGCAACGGATAGTCGGCCTCGGTCCACCCGACGACCTGACTGACGTGCACCTGGTTCCGACCGAACGTCCGCGGCATCTGCTTGTTCGCCTCGAGGAAGAATCGTGCACGACCGATGAACGAGGCGACGTAGTCGGCGTTCAGACCCAGGCTGAAGTAGCCATGCCGGTCAGGAGGTGACGCCGCTGCCAGCAGCAGTGGGTCGGTGGTTGCGCCTTTCAGGATGGCGCGCATCTCCGAGAAGTTGTTGGGAACGAGATCGATGGTGTTGGCCTGATAGCACGGCCGGGTGATGTGCGAGAGGAAGTACGACAC
>JANPOJ010000250.1:0-5007 GCA_031427935.1 Ilumatobacteraceae bacterium
GGCGGGGTCGACGTCCCGGGCGGTCCCCGCGAGCAAGCCCGTCCGGGCGCCGGTGACGAGTTGCTGGACGTGCGCCTCGACCGCGGCCGGATCGAGGCCGAGGGTGCGCCCGATGTGCACCGACCAGACCTCCGAGCGCAGGTTGGTCTCGAAATCCAGCTCCGACGGAACGTCGGCCCGGGCCGCCTGGCGGTTCTGACTGATCATCACGAACGTCGACAAGAAGATCGCTTCGAGTGACACGATCATCGTCAGCAGGCCGAACGGGAACTTGTCGAACTCGTGGTTGAATCCCGCCAGACCGACGTTCAACGCGATCCACACGCCGAACCAGATGATGTGGATGTAGACGAACCGCATCGATCCGGCGACGGTGGTGATGCTGTCGGCGGTGTGATCCTGCACCCGTCGCATCAGCCCGAACAGATCACGCCTCGACGGCGTGGAGAAGTGTTCAGGGTTCCACACCTGGCCGTCCTCGACACCATCGGCTCGATCGATGACCCTGCATGCGGCACAAGTCAGCTGACCCTCTGCTGGCTGCCCCTCCGCTGGCTGCTGGTTCGATTCTGGTGATCCGGTCTCGCTGCTCATGTCGCGAACAGTACGTCGTGATGTGCGTCAGGAGCGCGTGGTCGCCAGGGCACTTCCTGCTCGTGGGTGAGAACTGCATGTGGTCGGACCTGAGTGAGGCAGCAGCACTCACACGTCGACGAGGGCGTTTCGGTACTGGGTGGCGCGCAGATCGGCCGATGCGGCCGCAGCGTCGTCGCCCAGTCCGCGCAGGGCCCGAGCGCGCTGCCGCCAGCCGTACACGCTCGACTCGCGGACACCCAACCGCTCCGAGCTGAGAGCACGGGCCAGCTCGAACTTGCCGGATCTGATCGCAGCCTCGAGGAGCGTGCGTTGCAGCGCGTCGCGTTGGGCATGGGAGCCTCCGAAGTGGTTGAGGGATCGCCTGATCGGCATCAGCTCATCGATCACGTCGTCATAGCGGCCTTCGACGAAGCCGAGGACAGCGCGGCTCGCGGGCAGCCCGATCTCGGCCATCATCCGCGCGTTGCTGCCGCCGACCCCGTCCAACCAACGCTCGCGGTCACCGATCAGGCTGCGGATGTCGTCGCCGCGGTCTGCGCCGGCGAACGCCATGACCGCATGGAGGTCGTTGAACGCATACCAGGATTCTCCTGCGACCTTCGGGGCCCATGCCTGCGCCAGCGCTGCGAATCGGTCGCCGGTGTCGGCGCTGTCGAGCAGGAGCCGCCACAGCAGGGCGCTGGCGTCGAGCATCTCGATCGGCACCCCGGATGAACCGGTGTGATGCAGCTCGGCGTCGTAGATTTCGAGCGATCGCTGAATCTGCTCGGCCTCCAACTGGTACAGCGCAAGGTGCCACCAGTTGTGCACGGTGAAGAGGTTGCCGGTGGCCCATTGCGTCGCGTCGGATGTGAGGAAGCGGATGCCGTCGTCGATGCGGCCCTGCATCTCGTACGTGTGCACGACCGCGTGGATTCCCCACACGTCGTCGGGATTGGTATCGACGGCGGCGAGACCGACATCGAGCGCTTGCTGGTAGTGGCCGGCTTCCTCGAGCCCGAACGCCGCCATGCCCCGCACGAACTCGGCGTGGGGGTGAGATGGATCGAGTTCGCGAAGTGTGCGCATCGGACGATCGCGCAGGTTCTGCGCATCGCCAAGGAAGAAGTCGAGTTGATGCCCGAGCATCAGCGCCAGCAGGTCGGTCGGCCACAGACCGAGCAGGTCGTCGAGGAGTGATGCGGCTTGGTTCCAGTTGCCGTGCACCCACGCGCCGATCGCGGCTGCGTGGGCCTGCTCGCGCTCGTTCGACGGCGTCTCCGACAGCGACTCCCATGCCGCTCGCGCCGCGGGGAGGTCGTCGGCGTCGGTGCTCATCAGGTTGAGGTAGGCCACGAGCACGAGTGCCATCGGGGCCGGGGTGTCGCCGGCGGTCAGTCGATCAGCGAGATCGACGACATCGGGATGAAAACGAACCAGCCGATCGAGGGCACGATCGTACAACTCGATCACGTCGCCATCGGCGGTCATTCGATTGCCATGGAAGTCCAGGTCAGCAGCCACAGCCACGACGTTAAGACGACTCGCCCAGCTTGGCAAGACCGGGCCGAAAGTCCCTACCTACCGGTAGGAAGGTTGCGTAAGATCGGGCTTCGATGACCCTTCCGACCGTCTCGCGCCCACGGAATCGAACCGATTCGCTCAACGAGGTCCGGGCGGTGATCCCGCCGGAGTGCTACGAGCGGTCGACGCCCCGAGCCGTGTGGGCCCTGATGCAGGCCTGCGTGTTGTACTTGGCACCGGTCGTGGGGTTGGCGCTGACCGATCGCTGGTGGGCGCTCGTCGTGCTGTGGCCGTTGGCCGGGCTCGGCGTGGCCGGCATGTTCGTCCTCGGACACGATGCCTCACACGGGGCGCTGCTCGACTCACGCCGGGCCAATCGGGTGATCGCCCAGCTGTGCATGGCGCCCAGTGCTCATGCCGAGGCAGCGTGGGATCTCGGTCACAACCGGATCCACCACGGGTACACGACTCGTCAGGGGTTCGATTTCGTCTGGCACCCGGTCACTCCCGAGGAGTACCGGGCCTTCGGCCGCCTCGCACGGTGGCGGCATCGCCTCGAATGGTCGTGCATCGGTTCAGGGGCGTACTTCCTGCGCACCGTGTGGTGGGAGAAGATGTGGCGGTTCAGCGCGCCGGGGAAGCGCCACGCGGCGATCGTGCGCGACAAGATCACGTTGGGTTCGGCACTGGCGATCGTGGTGGCCGGCGCAGCGGTGGTCGGCGCCGTCACCGATGGCTGGCTGTCCGCAGTGTGGATCCCGTTCAAGCTCTTCGTTGTGCCGTTCCTGCTGTTTGTGCACATCATGGGTTGGACGGTCTACGTCCATCACGTAACACCCGACATTCGCTGGTGGACCAGGAAGGACTGGACGCAGTTCAAGGGGCAGATGGAATCGACGACCATCTTGCGGGTGCCGCGTGTCGTGAACCGGCTGTGGTTCTACAACATCTTCATCCACGTGCCTCACCACGTCGATGCACGCATCCGCTTCGACCACCTGCCGCAGGCTGCTGCGGCGATCGCTGCATCCTTCCCCGACACGGTCCGCGCCGCGCGGCTGTCGCTGCGCGAGTACGTGCGGTCCACACGGGCATGCAAGTTGTACGACTTCGAGACAGGGCGTTGGCTGGGCTACTCGGCGGCCAGGTCTTAGGTCGAAAGCGCGAGTTCACCCGCGCCTCGGTCCGGGCATAGGTCTCCCCAACGGCGGTTCCGAACCAACGAGAGGGGAATCTCCATGACTGTTCGACCGAGGCGTTTGATGCGCCGGAGCTGCGTCGCTGCGATCGCAGCGATGACCATCGTGCCGATTGCTACATCGGCACTACCGAGTCCGGTGCATGCTGCCAAGTCCGACGGATGCGAAGGAGGCGGCTTCAAGCTCGTCAACCTCACCACGAACGCGGTGGTTGCATCCGGCACCGTCAACCAGGACGTTGCGGCCGCGAGCTTCGGTAGCGGCGCACGGTTCGGTGTGCGAGGTGTGTACAACACGTTCGACGTCGGTCTCGCCGACTTCTCCGTCTTCGACTTTGCGTTCACCGGAGCGCCCAACCCGCTCGACATGACCGGCGGCGTCCGCACGCCCGTGTTCGCCAGCAAGGTGCCCGATCACCGAGGTCTGACGCTGACGAGCGGCATCGCCGTCGAACTGTCGGCCGGCGACATGGTGATCACCCGCACGGGCACCGGCGGGTTGACGATGAAGGTTCAGGCCAAGGATTGCGCAGCAGGCGGCATCTTCCAGATGGAAGTCGCCCGGGGCGACGGCACCCGTACTCGGATTGTGCACACGCTGGCTCAGAACGCCGGGGCGTTGACGCCGTTCTACTTCGACAACCCGAACTTCCGCGCCCACGTCGGTGAGTTCCTCGGTTCTGATTGCACCAGCATCGTCACCGGCCCGCCCAGCCAGTTCTGCGTGAAGGTGACGAACCGTGTCAACATCGCCAACGACTTCTCCAAGAACTTCGTCCTCCGCGACAGCTCGCAGGTCGCGACCCGCATCAACCAGGCCGACTGCAACACGGCCACGCCGGTGTCTCCGAGTGTCCGCCATTGCGGCAGCGTGTCGGTGTGGGATGTGGCCAGCGGTGGCCGGCTCGGTTTCGTCACAGGGCAGGACGCAACTGAGGTGGCCAACCCTCCGACCACCTGCGTGACGAACTGTCAGGCGCAGAACCGGGTCAACGGTCGCCTTGCCAACCTCGGTTTCCCGTTCCCGGTGCCCGCGGGGAGTCGGTTGACGCCGCCGGCGTCGTCGATTGCTCTACCGCCGCTGACGGTGTGACCCGCTGATCAGCCGAATCGCCCGGTGACGTACGCCTCGGTGCGCTCGTCGGAGGGGTTGGAGAACATCTTCGCTGTCCTCCCGAACTCCACGAGCACACCGGTGCGGCGATCGCTGGTGGTCGATACTTCCGTGGTGAAGAACGCGACGCGATCACTGATGCGCGCGGCCTGCTGCATGTTGTGGGTGACGATGATGATGGTGTAACGAGACTTGATCTCCTGCATCAGGTCCTCGATGCGTGCCGTGGCGATGGGGTCGAGTGCCGAGCATGGCTCGTCCATCAGGATCACCTCGGGGTGCACCGCCAGCGCTCGGGCAATGCACAGGCGTTGTTGCTGACCACCCGAAAGCCCGAGGCCTGACGACTTCAGACGGTCCTTGACTTCCTCCCACAGCGCTGCGCCGCGCAGGGACTCCTCCACGATGTCGTCGAGCTCATCCTTCTTGCGCACGCCGGCGATGCGCGGTCCGTAGGCGACGTTCTCGTAAACGCTCTTCGGAAAGGGGTTGGGCTTCTGGAACACCATCCCGATGTGTCGGCGCACCTGCGTCGCCGAGACATCCGACCCGTAGAGGTCGACACCGTGATAGGTGATCGAGCCGTCGACCCGCG
>JANPOJ010000251.1:0-5169 GCA_031427935.1 Ilumatobacteraceae bacterium
ATCGACGGCAGGTGGATGGTGCTGACGTACGTCGGCCAGTCGACGGTGCGCGGGTCGATGTTGAATGCGGCTTGGTCGGTGGCATCGAGCCCGTCGTGGATAGCCATCAGATGGTCGACCTGATAGATCGCCTCGCACTCGGTGTACAGCCCGTAGAGCTGCACGTACTGATAGGCGCGATCGATGTCGGTCTTGGTCTCGTCGAGCTTGGCGGCCCACGTCGCCTGCTTGCCGCGCAACGGCAGCGCCTGCAGCACCCGCTCGGTCTTCTCGGCCATCATCTTGGCCCGCTGCAACTGCTTCTTCACCCGGCCGCGGGCGGGGAACTGCCATTCGGGGACGACGATCGGCTGGCCCTCGGCGTCGTACAGCGGGTGCTCGGTGAACCAGCTGCGAACGTTGTCGACCAGGGTCTGGTACTTCAACGGATTGATGCCACCGCTTGCGACGTGAGTGATGCGTGGCGCCTCGGCCGGGCCGAGTGCGGCGACCGCGATGATCGCGGCTACGACGAGGTCGACGGGTATGACGTCGACAGTGCCCTCGGGGACGCCGGGAAACTCCTTCAACAGGCCGCGGGCGTAGCTGAGGATCACCGGCTCGGCCATGCGGAACCCACGGATCCAGCCGGGGAACGGTTCGGCGAGCGCCGACTCGATGATCGACGGCCGCACGATCGACACGGGCACGTTGCCTTTGACCTCGGTCAACGCCTGCTCGCCGAGCGCCTTCGTGTAGGCGTATGCGTCGGGCCAGCCGACGCTGCCGGCGCGCGCCCGACCGGCCTCGACGAGCTGGTCTTTGACCCAGTCTTCGCGCATGCTCTCGGTTTTGGCGGCCAGCGCCGGCGCGCCGGCCGCGCCGAGCTCCTTGTGGGCTTCCTTGCGGAAGTGGGTGAGCTTGTCGGGTTGGCGGCTGATGGCCTCGGTGTCGCTGCGCAGTCGCCGAGCTGCGGCTACCTCTTTGCGCCAGTTCAGTCCGAGGTCGAACGGGCCCTCGCTGACGAGCTCTTCGGGTGCGTTCCCGCGACGGTTGCCGGCCACATAGCAGGTACTGACAGCGACGAGGTGAGGAGTGACCCCGTCGGCGTTCAACGTGTCGGCGATGCGTTTCGGGCCGAGCAAGTTGATCTCGACGGCGCTGTCGAGGGGCGAATCGAAGGCAACCGCTGCCGCGGAGTGGATCACGATGTCGCAGCTGGTGAACGTGGGGCGATCGACGTCGCTGAGGTCGAGCCCATCGGAGCTCACGTCGCCGGCGACGGCTCGCACCCGGCGGGCAACCATCGCCTCGAACGGCTCAGCGGTCTGCTCGAGCTCGGCGCGCAAGCGGTCGAACGCATCGTTCTTGAAGATCTCTCGCCGCACTCGTTCGGTGACGTCGTGGCGCTTGCTCGGTCGCACGAGGAGCACCAGCTCGCAGTCCGGGACCGCTCGCAGCAGCCGCTCCACCAGGGCGGTGCCGACGAATCCGGTGCTTCCGGTGATGGCGATGCGCTTGTTGGCAAGGTTTTGGCGGATCATTCGGACACGTGTCTAGCACATTCGTCTACCATTTGGTAGAGACGTATGAAGACACCCACCCGCGACCGGATCCTCGACGCTGCAACCGACCTGTTCGGCACACGCGGGGTCGATGCGGTCTCGCTCGACGTGATCGCCGCCGAGGTGGGGGTCGCCAAGCAGACGTTGTTGTACTGGTTCCCCAGCAAGGACGACCTCGTGCGGGCCGTGTTGGTCGCCGCGGCGCATGAGCTCTCGGTGGTGATCGACGCTGCGGTGCGAGCGGCCACCGATGATCCTCTCGACCGAATTGAGGCCGTGATCCGGGCCGTGTTCCGCCCAGCCGTGCGGCGCCCGGCGTTGTTGGGACTGATCCGTGAGGTCAGCCGTCTGCCGTCGGCGGCGGGGGAGCGACTGATCGCCGACCTGACCCCACTCGTGGATCGTGCGGTGGCCTTCCTGCAACACGAGATGGATGCCGGCAGACTGCGACGGGCCGACCCGCGACTGGTGGCGTCATTGTGTTACGCCACCGTCACCGGCATCGCCACCGAGCCGGAGGCGCTCCGCGTCGTCGGCTGGCAACCGTCGGCCGCTGGTCTTCGGCGATTGCGCAACGAGTTGCTGGCGTTCCTGCGCGCTGCGCTCGCGCCCTGACTGGCGTCAGTGGTGATGGTCGGCGTGTGAGCGGTCGAACTCCGCGTGGTGGCGGGCGAGCAGGTCGGTGCCGTAGTCCCCGCCGTTGGGTGTGCGCAGGATCGTGTGGATGTGATGGTGCGACGGTTCCTCGTTGTCGAACACGACACCGGGATGATGATCGAACTCGATGAGGACGACCGGGCTGTGGATGCTGTAGTAGAAGGGATCCTCGTTGGCGGTGATGCCACGCAGCGGAACCTCGAGAGCGGCGTTGCATTCGGCGTAGAGCGCGTCGATCGCCCCCTGGATCGCAGGCACTTCGACCACACGCGATCGGGCCGACATCGCCGGCAACGGTCGCAGAGCCCGAACTCTGTCCACTCCCTCACAGCAACCCCTTGGCGTCCGTGTCCATCACCGGCCTTGCGGCGGTCACGAGCACGGTAGCCACAACGCCGCCGCTCAGTGAGTGGTGTTGCGCCGCTGCCGCCCGTGCCGTTCGATCGCCAGCCGTACGAGCTCGTCGATCAATTCGGAGTAGGGGAGACCGCTCGCGATCCACAGCTTCGGGTACATCGAGATGGGGGTGAATCCCGGCATCGTGTTGACCTCGTTGCACAGGAACCCGCGGCTATGTTCCTCGAGGAAGAAGTCGACGCGCGCTAGACCCTCGCACCGCAGCACCTTGAACACCTCGACTGCCATTGCCCGCACCGTGTCGCTCTGCTCCGGTGTCAGCGGCGCCGGCACCAGTGCCTGTGATCCGTCGTCGAGGTACTTATCGGCGTAGTCGTAGAACTCGGCACCGGGCACGATCTCGCCGGGGAGGCTGGCCCGTGGTTCGAGGTTGCCGAGGACCCCGACCTCGATCTCACGCCCGGCTATCGCCTCTTCGATGACCACCCATTCGTCGTACGTCAGCGCCATCTCGATCGCGTCGCGCACTCCCTCGACCGTCTTGGCCTTCGACACCCCGACCGACGAACCCATGTTTGCGGGCTTGACGAACAACGGCAGGCCGAGATCTTCGGCCAACACTGCCGGCAGCCCGGGCGTGATCTCGTGCGCCCGAAATGCTCGATACCGGCCCTGCGGGATGCCATTCGCCGACAGCACCTGCTTGGCCATCGCCTTGTCCATCGCCAGCGCCGAACCCAGTACCGCCGATCCCACGTACGGGATGTTGGCGAGCTCGAGCAACCCTTGGACGGTTCCGTCCTCGCCCATCGGTCCGTGCAGCAGCGGCATCACGACGGTGGTGCTGGTGCTGGTGATCACATCGGCGGGCATGATCGCCGTGCCTGTTGGATCGAGATGACCGGGAAGCTCGGCGGGCCCGGCTGCAAGCGCAGCGCGGGCACTTTCGGCGATGGCCCACGTGCCGTCGCGAGAGATGCCGACGGGGGTGATCTCGTACTTGGCTGGATCGGCCGCACGCAACACGTGTGCGGCAGTGGTGCAACTGACGTCGTGTTCGGCTGATTGACCGCCGAACAACACCACCAGCCTGATTCGATCGCCTGTTCCCATGTCGCCCCGACGGTACCGTGTGCGGCGATGCGATTCAGGGCAAGCGATGTCGCCGCGGCAACCGGTGGGCGACTGGTGGGTCCCGATGCCGATATCGATGGCGTTGGGTTCGACACCCGAACCCTGCGCAGCGGCCAGCTGTTCGTGCCGTTGATCGCCGAGCGAGACGGTCACGACTTCATCGCCGACGCGCTCGGTGCAGGCGCCTCCGCCTACCTGACCTCGCGTTCCGCGACAGGGGGCACCGCCATCGAGGTATCAGACACCTTGCACGCGCTGATGGACCTCGGTGCAGACCGCCGCCGATCGTTCGGTGGCACGGTGATCGGCATCACCGGTTCGGTGGGCAAGACCAGTACGAAGGACATGGCGTGGGCCGCGCTCGCGGCCAGCCGTCGCACAACGGCGAATGAACGCAGCTTCAACAACGAGCAGGGCCTGCCGACCACGATCCTCAACACGCCTGACGACACCGAGGTGATGGTCGTGGAGATGGGCATGCGAGGGTTGGGTGAGATCGAGGCGCTGTGCCGAATAGCTCAGCCGCACATCGGTCTCGTCACCCGTGTTGCCGAGGCGCACAGCGATCGCGTCGGGGGTATCGATGGGGTGGCGCGGGCGAAATCCGAGCTCATTTCCGCGTTGCCCCCCGATGGCATCGCCATCCTCAACGCAGATGACCCGCGGGTTCGGGCGATGGCCGCACGCACGGCTGTGCGATGCTTGCTGTTCGGCGAGTCGGACGATGCCGATGTGCGGGTTCGCGACGTCGTGCTCGACGAGTTGGCCCGACCTTCGTTCGGTCTCGACACCCCGTGGGGGAGCGCAGAGGTGCGTCTGTTGGTCAGCGGTCGGCACATGGCGACGAATGCTGCGGCCGCGTTGGCCTGCGTCGGTGCCGTCGGCGGCGACATCGCGGCCGGCGCCGCGGCGCTCGCGACCGTGACGCTGACGGCGATGCGCATGCAGGTCGAGCGTGCACCATCGGGCGCGACCATCCTCAACGACTCCTACAACGCCAACCCGACATCGATGCGCGCCGCGATCGATGCGTTGGTCGACATCCCAGCGAAGCGACGGGTCGCGATTTTGGCGGTGATGGCAGAGATCAGCGACACCGCGACAGAGCATCGGGCGATCGCTGTCTACGCCGCCGACCGAGGCATCGAGTTGATCACGATCGGCACCGACCTCTACGGCGTGCCGCCGTCGATGGATCCCGTCGCGGCGCTCGGGTCACTCTCCGGCGACGACGCCGTACTCGTCAAAGGGAGCCGCGTTGCCGGGCTCGAAAAGCTCGCTGCGTTCCTGATAGCCGGTTGACCTGTCGATCTTGGCGACATCGCACCACCACCACCACCACCACCACCACCACCACCACCACAGGAAGCCCGCCCATGCCGCGCCGCCGAGCAGCACCCACCGGGCACCGATGGCGTCCACGATCGGGCCGACGATCAGCAGGCCGATCGTGACCGTTCCGCCGAACGCCATGAAC
>JANPOJ010000252.1:0-6703 GCA_031427935.1 Ilumatobacteraceae bacterium
AGCCGTCCGTTACCATCGTGGTACCCCAGCCCGTCACGACGAGCCTCGTCGTGGTCACCACGTCAACGGTCGCGGCGACCATCGCCACGACCGTCCCACCGGAGACGACGGCGGTCACCCCGATCCCGGCGACGGCAGTGCCGACGACCGAGGTGGCGCCAACGACGGAGGTACGGGTCCCCGCGACGTTGACGCTGGCGTGCACACCCATTGCAGGTGCGATCGAGTGCAGCTGGGATCCGGGCCCCGACGGCACCACCCACTACGCCGTGCTGCGCACCGAGCCAGGTGTGAGCCCCGGCAGGGTGTTCACCCCCGAGCCCGGCGCAACCACCTACGTCGACACACTGGTCGTGCCCGGCACCACCTACACGTACCTGGTGCATGCACTCGACGACACCGAGCACAGCCTCGCCCACTCCGGTCCAACCTCGGTACCCTGCTGCGGCTGACGGCCCCACGGGGCCGCCCAACCGATCTGGGCGCCACGCCGCGCTCACAGGTCGAGGTCGAGGAAAACCTTGGCACCCAGATCTGACACACTCGAAACATGACCATCGCCGTCCATCTCGTCGAGCATCCCCTGATCGCAGATTCGCTGACCCGCGTGCGTGACAAGGACACGCCGAACGCCCTGTTCCGCCAGGAGTTGGAGCGGATCGGTACGTTGTTGATCGCCGAGGCAACGAGGGGCCTGCCGACGCACGAGGTCCGGGTCACCACACCATTGGTGACCACGTCGGGCAGGGCACTGTCGGCGCAGCCGGTGGTCGTGCCGGTGTTGCGGGCCGGCCTCGGCTTCGTACACGCCGCGCAGGAATTGCTGCCCAACGCCGACGTCGGCTTCATCGGCGTGTCGCGCGACGAGGAGACGTTCCAGCCCAAGCCCTACGTCAACAAGTTGCCGGAGCACCTCGCCGGCCGGCAGTGCATCGTGTTGGACCCGATGCTGGCGACCGGCGGCTCGCTGGCACACACGTGCCAACTGCTGCTGGAACGCGGCGCAACGGGCACGATCATCGTGGTCTGCGTGCTGGCCGCACCCGAAGGCATCGCCCATTTGAAAGCGGCCGGCCTCAACCTGGCGATCTACACCGCCGCTGTCGACGAGCACCTCAACGAGCACGCGTTCATCGTCCCCGGCCTCGGCGATGCCGGCGACCGCCAGTTCGGCTCCCCCGCCTCGCCCAGGGGTTAGAGGAGGGCCGCCAGGGCGTCGAGGTATGGGGCCGGGTCGATGTCGATGCCTTCGCCGTAGAGCTTGACCTTGGGCTCCGTGCCGCTGGGGCGCAGTTGCAGGCGCAACTCGGTGCCGAGTTGCAGTCGCAGCAGACCGGCCTCGTCGAACCACTCCACGGAGGAGACGGCGCGACCGTCGACTTCCGTCGGTGGCTCGGCTCGCAGGCGACCCACGGCCGCACCGCCATCGACCGGGGCCATCTTGACGGACAGGTCGGCCATCACGTGTCTGCCGAAGCGGGCAGAGATGTCGTCGAGCCGGCCCTGCAACGTGATGCCCTCCGCCACGGCGAGCGCGGCCACCTCGGCCAGCATGACCGCAGCGCTGATCCCGTCCTTGTCGAGCGGTCTGGCGCAGACCAGGTACCCGAGCGCCTGCTCGTACCCGAAGACGAAGTGCGACTCGGGGTGGCTCAGGACCGTGTGACCGATCCACTTGAACCCCGTGTACGTCTCGGCAAAACGGACGCCATATGCGGCCGCCATCTTCGACAGCAACGACGACGACACCAGCGTGGTGATGACCAGGCGATCATCACCGGTCGTGTGGCGCAGGATGTGGTCGGCCAGCAGCCAGCCGATCTCGTCGCCCTGCAATCGGCGCCAGCCGCCTTCGGGGGTCGGGATCGCAGCGCCCAGCCGATCGGCATCGGGGTCGTTGCACAGCGCGATCGCCGCGTTGCATGCGGCCGCCTCCGCCAACAGCAGGTCCATCGCCCCCGGCTCCTCGGGATTGGGGAACGACACAGTGGGGAACGCTGCGTTCGGCTCCTGTTGCTCGGCGACGACGTAGGGGTTGGGAAACCCGGCGCGGTCGAACGCCGCCACCAGCGTGCCGCCGCCGACGCCGTGCATCGCCGAATAGGCGACCGCAACGCCTTCGAGCTCGGGCCACAGCCGTACCGACGGGACGAAGTCGAGGTAGGCCCGCACGTACGTGTCGTCGAGCCACTCGATCAGCGGGTCGTCCTCGGCCGACAACTCCACCGCGCACGGATCGATCAGGTCGATGCATGCGGCGATCTCGGCATCGACCGGCGACACGATCTG
This sequence comes from Ilumatobacteraceae bacterium, assembly GCA_031427935.1. Taxonomy (GTDB): domain Bacteria; phylum Actinomycetota; class Acidimicrobiia; order Acidimicrobiales; family Ilumatobacteraceae; genus JAENVT01. The sequence goes on from JANPOJ010000252.1 coordinate 2,290, forward strand.
GGCTCCGTTGGCGGTGAACACCTTGTACCCGTTGTCGGCGGGTGGGTTGTGCGACGCAGTGACCACTACGCCGGCGGCGGCGCCGACCCCGACGATGTTCCAGGCCAGCATCGGCGTGGGGACGACGTGGGGGAAGATCATCGCCCGCACCCCGCGGGCAGCACAGACCCGAGCCGTGTCGAGTGCGAATGCATCGCTCTTGCGGCGAGCGTCGTAGCCGATGATCACACCGCGCGTCGCCGCGTCGGCCTCCGCCTTCAACAGGTACTCGACCAGACCGGCGGCGGCTTGTTGCACGACCAACCGGTTCATCCGTTGCGGTCCGGCACCGACCGCGGCACGCAAACCGGCGGTGCCGAACTGCAGCCGGCCATCGAAGCGAATGCTCAACTCGTCGTCGGAACCATCGAGCAGACCCTGCAACTCGGCGCGCATGTCACTGTCGGGTTCGGCGGCCAGCCAGCGGCGCGCCTCGCTGCGGAAATCGCTCATTGTAAGAGCGTACGCAACTCCACCAGCGGTCGGGGACCGACGTGTGAGATCACTTCGGCCGCGCCGATCGCGCCGAATTGGGCGCACTCGGCGAGCGATCGGTGACGGGTGTAGCCGAAGAGGAACCCTGCGGCGAAGAGGTCGCCGGCACCGGTCGTATCGAGCACATGGTCCACCGGTTGCGCCGGGGCGCGCAGCACGTCGTCGGGCGTCACCACGATGCAACCATCGGCGCCGACCGTCACGACGGCGAGCGAGCAATCCTGCCGTACTGCGCGCAACGCCTCGTCCATCGACTCGACTTCGTAGAGCGACATCAACTCGTCCTCGTTGCCGAACAACAGGTCGACCTCGTCACTGACCAATGCCCGGAAGTCGGCACGATGGCGGTCGACGCAGAACGAGTCGCTGAGCGTCAGCGACACCAGCCGGTCGTTCTCGTGGGCGACACGCGCCGCAAGACGGAACGCGTCTTTCGCCTCCGGGCGATCGTAGAGGTAGCCCTCCATGTAGAGCACCTGGCCGACCGCAACGGTGTCGGTGTCGATGTCGGTCGGGCACAGCAACGACGACACGCCGAGGTAGGTGTTCATCGTGCGCTGCGCGTCGGGTGTGACCACGATGATGCACCGACCGGTGGGAGTCCCGTCGGCGGGCGCACCGGGCCGGAACTGCACGCCGACAGCGCGACAGTCATGGCCGAAGACCCGGCCGAGCTCGTCGTCGCTGACCTTGCCGATGTACGCAGCGGAGCCTCCGAAGGAGGCGACACCGCACATGGTGTTGGCGGCCGAGCCGCCACTCATCTCGATCGCGCCACCGAGCGCCTCGTACAGGAACAGCGCGCGGTCGGTGTCGACCAGCGTCATGGAGCCCTTCACGAGGTCGTTCCGGCCGATGAACGTGTCGTCCGCGTGGGCGATCACATCAACGAGGGCATTGCCGATTCCGACGACGTCATATTGAATGCCCGGCACGTCGGAGCAGGCTACCGGCCATAGTCGCCGCGGGTACGCTCCCTTCAGTGAGCGACAACCCATACCGCCTTCCACACACCGTTGTTCCGAGCCGCTACCGATTGAGCCTCGAACCGGATCTCGTCAATGCGTCCTTCTCCGGCACCGTGTCGATCGACGTGACTGCGACCGAAGCGGTCGATTCCGTAGCACTGAACGCCGACGAGTTGGAGATCACGTCGGTCCATGTCGGTGGTGTCGAGGCGACGTTCCACCTCGAGCCCAACACCGAGCGGCTGGTGATCCGCGCCGCGATCGATCCGGGCGACGCCACCATCGACATCGAGTTCACCGGCACCCTCAACGACAAGTTGCGGGGCTGGTACCGAAGCACGTTCCGTGACGACGAGGGCGTCGAGCGCGTCATCGCCACGACCCAGATGCAGGCGACCGACTGCCGGCGCGCCTTCCCGTGCTTCGACGAGCCCGAGTTCAAAGCGGTCTTCGAGATCACCCTTGTCGTGAAGCCGAACCTGTTGGCGGTCTCCAATGGGCCCGAGGTGGGCCGGATCACACGCGATGACGGCAAGCACGTGGTCCTCTTCAAGCCGACCATGGTGATGAGCACGTACCTCGTGGCCTTCGTTGTCGGTCCGCTCGAGGCCACCGACCCCATCGATGTCGATGGGGTACCGCTGCGCGTGGTGCACGTGCCCGGCAAGGGCCACCTCACCGAGTTCGCGTTGGAGATCGGCGCCTTCTCGCTGCGCTGGTACCAGCAGTACTACGGCATCCCCTACCCCAGCGACAAGGTCGACATGTTGGCGTTGCCCGACTTTGCCGCGGGTGCGATGGAGAACCTCGGCTGCATCACCTACCGCGAGAACCTGTTGCTCGCCGATCCGAAGACCGCGACGCAGTTCGAGTTGCAGAACCTGGCCGATGTGGTGGCCCACGAGGTCGCTCACATGTGGTTCGGCGATCTGGTGACGATGAAGTGGTGGAACGGGATCTGGCTGAACGAGGCCTTCGCAACCTTCATGGAGATCGCCTGCTGCGATGCCTTCCGGCCCGACTGGCAGCGCTGGGCCACGTTCAGCCTGGAGCGCAGCATGGCCTTCGAGACCGACTCGCTGGCCAGTACCCGCTCGGTCGAGTTCCCAGTCGAGGCGCCGGCCGACTGCGATGGCATGTTCGACGTGTTGACATACCAAAAGGGTGGCTCGCTGCTGCGCATGCTCGAGCAGTACCTCGGCACGGAGTCCTTCCGCCTGGGCATCAGCGGGTACCTCAAGACGCACGCCTACGCCAACACCGAGACCAGTGATCTGTGGGATGCGATCGAGATGGTCAACCCCTCCGTGCCGGTGCGCAGCTTGATGGACTCGTGGATCTGGCAACCGGGTTACCCGCTGATCTCGGCGCGCCTCGACGGCACCGAACTGGTGCTCAACCAGCAGCGGTTCGCGTTCTCCGACACCGACGACCCCACCGTGTTCGTGGTACCGATCCATCTCTCCGTCGACGGTGTCGACGCCAAGCTGTTGCTCGATACCCCTCAGGCGCGCGTCGCGCTCCCTTCAGCGGATTCCACGGTGGTCGTCAATGCCGGTGGTCACGGGTTCATGCGCGTCGCCTACGACGACACGCTGCGTGCACGTCTCAACGGCAAGGCGCTGACGGGCCTGACGGTGATCGATCGCTACAACCTCGTCGACGATGCCTGGAACGCCGTGATCAGCGGACGGTTGGCGGCCGCCGATTACCTCAGCTTCGTCGAGGCGTTCCAGGACGAGCGCGACCTCGCCGTGTGGCAGGCCATCGCCATCGGGCTCCGCGGACTCGGCCGTCTGGTCGACGGGCCTGCGTACGCCGCGCTGCAGCAGCGCATCGCCGACCTCGTACGCCCCGTCGTGGCCGACCTCGGGTGGGCGCCCACCGAGGGCGAGTCGGATCTCACGTCCAAGCTCCGTGGCCTGATGGTCGGGGTCCTCGCCATCCAGGGCAACGACACCGAAGCGCAGACCCGCTGCCGAGAGATGGTCGATGATCCCGACACCGACCCGGAACTGGCTTCGGCCGCAACCTTGGCCGTCGCTTCCGTGGGCACCGACGCCGACTTCGACGACTACGTCGGCCGGTTCCGCACTGCGCCAACCCCCCAATTGAAGCTGCGGTACATGTACGCGCTCGCCGACTTCCCGACACAGGAGCAGATCCACCGCACCATCGATCTCGCCCTGTCCGGCGAGGTCAAGACGCAGGATGCTCCGTTCCTGTTGAACCGATGCATCGCCAACCGCGCTCACGGATCCTCGGCTTGGGAGAGCGTGCGCAAGCAGTGGCCGGAGCTGTTGGAACGCTTCCCCAACAACACGATCGTGCGGATGGTCGGTTCGATCACGACCCTCACGACGCCGCACCTCGTGGCCGACGTGCAGAGCTTCTTCTCCGAGCACCCGATCCCGCAGGCGACCAAGACGCTGGAGCAACTGCTCGAACGCCAACGCGTCAACGCCGATCTGCGCAGCCGCGAGGCCGAACCACTGGCTGCGGCACTGGCGGCTCAGGGCTGAGGGTGCGACAGAGGCTGAGGCAGTCGAGCTAGGCCAGCTTCTCGACGTCGAGTTGGTCGGCGGCATGCCGGGCGCGCAGCACCTTCTTGTCGAACTTGCCGACACTGGTCTTGGGCACCTCGGCGATGAAGGCCCACCGCTCGGGTAAGCAGAACTTGGCAGTGCGCTCGGCGAGCCAACCGCGCAGCTCCTCGGCCGTGACCTCCGAGTCGGCCTTGCGCACCACGCACGCCAGTGGCCGTTCGTCCCAGCGATCGTCGGGCACGCCGATGACCGCGGCCTCGGCGATGTCGGGATGGCCCATCAAGGCATTCTCCAGATCGACCGACGAGACCCACTCGCCACCAGACTTGATCACGTCTTTGGAACGATCGCTGATCATCACATAGC
>JANPOJ010000253.1:0-1848 GCA_031427935.1 Ilumatobacteraceae bacterium
CCAGCCCTGCCGACGACGTCGAGGTTGATCTGTTCGCCGGCTTTCAGCGGGCCGAAGTGTGTCGAGGTCGCCTCGCGGGTGTCGAGCAGACGAGTCGGGTTGACCGGCACGAACAGCCCCGCGGTGGCCATCGCCGCCGGCAGGTAGTAGCCCTGCACGTCGGCGATCAGGTCGGTGGTCATCAGCGAGTAGATGTCGACCGAGCCACCAGCTCCGACGGGCACGGTCACCAGGTTGGCAATGGTCTGGCCGGCACCGTCGACGTTGATCGACGACACCACCGGGCGAGGGATACCGGTCGGGTACACCGTGACGAACCCGGGGGCGGCAGAACCGTCGACAGTGAGGTTCAACACCACCGCGCTGGCGGTCGGCGGCACATCGGTCAGCGTCAACGTGAAGATCTCACCGGCGCTGACTCTGTGCGGAAGACCCTGGGGGATGCGCGTGTCGAGGATCCGGTACGGACTGACCGGCACGTACGACGATGCGCCGGCCGGTGCGACGGCATGCACGACTGCGGCTGGGGCGACGATGCACACGCTCAGGCACAGCACGGCGACGACGGTGGAGACGCGCGCCGCCCGGCGATGAAGCAACCTCATTGACACTCCTGTCCCTTACACCGCCCACGGCGACACTAGCGGAGCCGACCCAAACCGAAACCTTCGTGCCACTCATCGTCGTCCAGTTGGCGATCACTCGCGCGAAGTGCGTAGCCCCGATGCAGACAGTGTGAAGTGAAGTTACGCACTTCCCAGCGCGCCTCCGCTTCAAGATGCGTCGAATGCCGAGCGAGACTACGCGCGCATTCGAGTACCGGCTGGGTCGAGGATCGCTTCGAGTTGCAAACGGGCCGGTCGGCGCTTGCCGATGATCTCGATGTCGAAGCCGGTCGTGCCGGGCGCAGCGAGCTCGGTAGGGATGTACCCCCAGGCCAGCGACACACCGGAGTAGTGGGCGTAGCCGCCACTGGTGATCCAACCGACCACGCGCTCCCCGTCGGGTCCGCTGTGCCACACGGGCTCGTCGCCGATCACGTCGGCCGGGTCATCGGGATCGGGCTCGACGACGAACATCGTCAGCTTGCGCTTCGGGCCTCCAGCGGCGCGTTCGGCCTCGACCGCGGCGCGGCCGATGAACTCGTGATCGAACTTCATCACGCGATCCATCCCCGCCTCGAGCGGGGTGTAGATCGGCCGGTACTCGCGGAACCACGTACCGAAGTTCTTCTCCAGACGCATCGTGATCAAGGCACGGAACCCGAACAGGCGCATGTCGAACTCGCGGCCCGCATCCCACAGCAGATCGAACAGGTAGCGCTGGTACTCGGGTTGCACCCAGATCTCGTACCCGAGATCGCCGGTGTATGTCATCCGCGACAGCCAAACCGGGGCCATGCCGAGGTCGACCTTGCGGAACGCCATGAACGGGAAGTCGGTGGTCGCCAACGATGTGTTGGTGAGCTTCTGCAGCACGTCACGCGATCGCGGGCCGGCAACCGTCAGCCCGACCATCGACAGGGCCAGCACCTCCAAGCGGATGGCGGTGTGCGCTGGTAGGTGGTCGATGAACCAACGTGGGTGGTGCACCTCGGCCGCCTGCGACCCGAACAGGAAGAACTCGTCGGGGCCGACGCGAGACACCGAGAACTCGCCGACGATCCGGCCCTGCGGGTTCAACATCGCCGTCAGGTTGGTACGGCCGACCTTCGGCAACGCGTTGGTGAACAGCCCTTGCAGCCACTCGGCCGCGCCGTCACCGCTGACCTTGTACTTGGCGAAGTTCGACGCTTCAGAGAGGCCGACTCGTTCACGAACCGCCCTCGACTCCTCGGCCACGAGCGGG
>JANPOJ010000254.1:0-2314 GCA_031427935.1 Ilumatobacteraceae bacterium
AACCGCTCACGCTCCAGCACGTCGATTCGGTGATGGTCGTTCGGACACAGCAAGAGAAGGTTCGGGAAGTCGTTGCACTCCTCAACCGTCATCGCCGCGTCGTAGCGCGCCGAGCCAGGGTTCAGCCCGGCGATGTGGCAGATCTCCGCGAGCACACTCGGCCATTCGGGCTTCGAGAGCATCTCTTCGCACCGGGGGAACGCACACGAATTTCGCGACAGTGCGAACAGCTTCTTGAGCACCGGCTCGCGGTAGTACCGGCTGCTGCTGCTCGTGGCCATCTCGCCCCGCGATTGTAGAAGTCGCCCACAGACCCCTGGGCGATGGTACGGGAATCCGTACTACCAGATCCGGCACTAAGCGGCACACTGCTCGGCGCGGCGAGTGTCGCGGGATTCGGGCCTATCCGGCTCTTAGAGCCGAGCTAGTCGCCCGTGGCATCCTTGATCGCGCAACGATCCGGCAGGGCGCAAAGAGCCGCAGCGCCGCACGAATTTGCTCGCCGGATCAGACTTCCAGCCAGGCGAGGATTCGTCGGGTGCGTCGAACTCAGTGCGCTCACGTTTCAGCAACGCAGTGGTGGTGGGCATCTGTTTGCCGCCGACGTTGCTCGTGACGATGAAGCCGCAGACTTCCCAGCCGACAGAGCCGAGCTGATTGAGAACGTTCTGCAGATCGCCGGACACGCCGCCGAATTGACCGAGCGTCACGACTTGATACTCCCACGCCACATTCACTCCTCGGTCACATCGTCGACACAGCCGATGCCAGCACCAACGACGAGCGCGACGAGGCGACAACGGCGATCACAGTGCGAACGCTACGCGACGAGGCGGGGGGCGTGTTCACGTCGGCCTTCCGACGGCAACGCCCCTCACCACGGAACACGCGCGCGGAAGGCCCGCTGCTCGCACCACGGCACGACCGTGGCCGGGCGCACCTAGCGAAAGAGTGAGCGTCCGACTCACTCACCAGCTATTAGCGCAGAACTCTCGAGGCAGCGTGCACAGAACGTACTGCGCGCCTTCGAGAACCGCACGCAGACCCAGGCGTTCTGATGGCCTCGGGGGCCGGTTGCATGGCGATAGAAGCGATCGATATCAACTCTTCGTCGGCATCAGCAGCGACGCCACGGCCTTGGCCAACGCGCGATCGGTCTCGACCACCCTTCCGCTGTAGTGCTTCGCAGCGACCGTCGGGTCGTGGCCGGCGCGCATCGCCACCTGGGCGACCGAGTAGCCCATCTCCTGGCCGTATGTCTCCATGAACTTGCGGAGGTAGTGAAAATCGAGATACTCCAGACCGATCCGGGCCCGCAGCCGAGCGAAGTACCTCGAGACCGCATCGGGCTTCCACGGCTCTGCACCATCGGCGGCGTCGGTGAAGACATACGGGTCGGCAATCAGTTCGACGCCGGCAGCGCGCGCCCGTTCCTCGACCATCTGGATCTGGGCTCTCAGGACCGATGCCGTGAGGTCATCGACGGCGAGCACCCGTACGCGCCGGTTCTTCGTCGGGATCTCGCCGAGCGGTCGACCGGGCAGCAAGACGACCGACGTCGACACTCGCATCAGGCCGCGCTCCAAGTCCAAATCACGCCAGCGTCGCAAGCCACACAACTCCGCTCGCCGCAATCCGGTCGTGGCAGCCACGAGGATCGCCCGGGCATACTCCGGTCGCCGGGACTGCTCGGCGGCATCGATCAGGGCGCGCACTTCCTCGGGAGTGGGCACCACCGGCGTGATGTTGGGGATCGACGGTGGCTCGGCCCACTGCGCCGGATTCGAGTCGCGCCAACCCCACCGGCATGCTTGCGTGAACATCGACGAGAGGCAGCCATGGATGTGATGCACGCTGCGTGCCGACAGTCCGCGACGCTGGTGCTCGCCGTACAAATCTGTGAGAGTCTTCGTCGTCACCTTGGTCACTGCGATGCGACCGAGCGTCGGCTTGATGTTGTGGTTGTAGATCTTCTCGTAGCCATGAACCGTGTTCGGCGACCGGCCCTTGCGTTGCAGTTCGACGATCCAATCGTCGAACAGATCGTTCATCGTCGCCTTCGTGCCGGTGTGCCGTCCCTTGCTCACCTCGGTGATCAGCGCCGCGCGTGCCTTCTTCGCTTCGGTCAAGGTCCCGTTGAAGATGCGGCTCGCCTGCCGGCGCTTGCCGGTGACCGGGTCGCGTCCGGCCTCGACAATCAGCTCCCACGCGCCGGGCGACCGCTCTCGCATTCCTGGCGCTGTTCGCAGGCCGGCCACGCCGAAATCGTAGTGCACGTGTTGGATAAAAGTTGGATTTATGTTGGATGGAGGCC
>JANPOJ010000255.1:0-4231 GCA_031427935.1 Ilumatobacteraceae bacterium
GCGAGCACGACGGCGAACAGGTTGATCCCAACGAGCTTCTTCACGGATGGTCGGTTCGGCTGAATACTCACAGAGGAGTCGATACCCCGAACCGTCAGCGCGCAAACCGCCGATCCTGGCCCGCAGGCCAACAGACATACGATCACGGCATGACCATGCCGCCGCTGCACCCGAACGTCGAGCCACTCGGGTTCCTGCTCGGTACGTGGACGGGTCTCGGCCACGGTGTGTACCCGACGATCGAGCCGTTCGACTACGACGAGACGATCACGTTCGGTCATGCCGGCAAACCGTTCCTCGCCTACAACCAGCGCACGGCAGCGGTCGACGACGGCCGCCCGCTGCACGCCGAGTCCGGCTATTGGCGGATGCCGCAGCCGGGGCGCGTCGAGCTCGTGCTCGCCCACCCGACCGGGATCGTCGAAGTCCAAGAGGGCACCCTCGACGGCGATGGAACCGAACGATCGATCCGCTTGCACTCGACGACGGTCTCGCGTACTTCGACGGCGAAAGAGGTCGTCGAAGTCGAGCGCGACGTCACGGTCGACGGCGACACGCTGCGCTACGAGGTGCGGATGGCCGCAGTAGGACAACCGCTGCAACACCATCTCTCCGCGACGCTCACTCGCGGGTAATCACGGGCGCGACGGTCGACAAGGTCGCTGGGTGCGCCTAACCTCGACAGCATGTCGACGAGCCGACCATCGCCCGAAGAGGTCCGTGTCACGACGGCCGAGACCGCACGATCGATGACGCCGCAAAGCGTTCCGGTCAATGCGTACCAGACGCCTGGCGCGTTCGTCATCGTCGCCCTCTTCCCCGCCGTCACCGAGAACGACATCACGGTGGAGCTCACTGCCGAGGGCGTTCGATTCTGTGCGGAACTGCGCAGCGCCGGCCCGCGGGAGTACACGATCCACGAATGGGAGTACGGCGGCTACGAGCGGTTCGTCGAGACGCCAGTCGGGTTCGGGTCAGGCGTCGAGGCGTCACTCGCCAACGGTCAACTCGTCGTGCGGGTGCTGAGTGGCGAGTTCACCGCCAAGGCGTCGATCCATCCCAGTCGTCCCGAGCACGACTGAGAAAGACCATCGCCCGCCCGGCCGGGGAGGCAGAATGACCTCGGCATCGTTCACGTTCGCAGGAGGCAGGCATGGTCATCGTTGGAGGCACATTCGAGGTGGAGCCAAGCGACCGCGAGCGATTCCTCGCCAGTCGCCTCGACATGATGCGCGCATCGCGGGCCGAGGCCGGCTGTCTCGAATACACCTTCGGTGCGGATCCGATCGATCCGAGCCGCATCGTGCTGTTCGAGCGTTGGGAGAGCCAAGAGGCACTCGACGCGCACATCGCCGCCCTGCGTGCAGGGCCGCGGTCGACGGACGCCCCGGTGCCGACGATCACGTCGTCGATCATCATCTACGACGTCAGCGGCGAGCGACCCCTCGGCGGCTAGCCGACCGCCGCCTTGGCTCACGTCGTTGTCGTGGTGAAGTCCTCGGTGGCAGACACGGGCTCGGCGAGGGGTCCGGTCTGCAGTCCTCGCGTTGGTTCAGCAGTACGAATCCCAGCAGCCCGGCGAGCACGACCGCCATCCCGATCACCTGCCGCCCGCGAAAGGTCTCGCCCAGCAACAGGAACGACCACAGCGCGGCGAGCGCCGGTTGGGCGATCTGGGCGATACCGATCGGGCCGATCGGGATCGTGCTCTGGGCGAACACCATCAGCCCGTGGGCGAGCACGCCGGTCATCAACGTCAGCATCACGGTGTAGCGCCAACCATGCGCGGTGATCGAAAGCGATCGCGTTCCACACGATGGCGGTGATCACCATCCGCCAGAAGGCGACCAGAACTGCGGGCGTGTCGGCCAGTTTGACCAGCGTCGAGGCGAACGAAAACACGGTGATCGTGATCGCCACGGCGGCTGCACCCAGGGCTTTGTGGCCCGTTCTCCCCGATCGCATCGCCCTCACGCCCCGTTCACCGCGCACATCATCGCAGGTCAGATAGGTCGTAGCACCAATGGGCGACGGAACTTTGACGTCCCTTGGATGTTGACAGGACGTCCGTTGGAAGGGGTGCTCGTACCGTGCCGAGTACATACCTGAAGGAGAACATCATGAAGAAGTCACTCATCTGGACAACCGCCGGCATCGCCGCTGTCGGGTTCGGCGTCCCGGCATTCGCCGCCCAGGGCGATGCACCGCGCCCGGTCGCTCCGGCACAAGTCGTGACCATGCCCACCCCGGCCACCGCGGCTGCGGCAGTCATGGTTCCCGCAACCGTGGCATCAACCCCGACCAGCGTCGAGGACACCCTCGATGCGACAGAGAACTCGGAGTCGACCGAGGTCGAGGCCGACGACGCTACGGAGAACAGCGCCGACGACGCCACCGAGAACAGCACCGAAGACGTCAGCGGGAACTGCGACGAGGCCGAGCACGCCAGCGATCCGTCCTGCACCACCGCTGGTGCCTCGAACACCGACAACGGCAACAACGACGCCAACTCGGGTCGCGGCGGCAATGACGGCAGCGACGACGGGTCCGGCCACCACGGTGGCGGCGACGACAACTGACCTTCGGTCAGCACATGAGTCCCTCCGAACGGAGCGGGTGGCGCGCAGGCGTCGCCCGCTCCGTTTCGCGTGGCCGCACCGGCAGCGCCCGCGCTTTGAAGCCCAGCACGGTCTGCAGACCATAATGAACTGATGGGTCACGGGCAGGGTGCGGCGGCGGTGCTCGGTCGCCGCACCGAACTCGACCTGTTGGGTGGTGTGCTGCACAACCTCGACCGCGGCTCCGGCGTCACGATCCGGCTGCGTGGCGAGGCCGGCATCGGCAAGACCACATTGCTCGACTGGGTTGCGGACGCGACCGATGGCGCGGTGATCCGCCTGACCGGTTCGGAGTCCGATGCCGAGCTTGCGTACTCCGGCCTCGCCGCACTGCTGAAGGGCATCCGCACGCTGCGGGTCAAGATCCCGATCCCCCACGCGCAGGTGTTGGCGGACGCGATCGGTTCCGGGACGACCCACGGTCAACTGGCAGTCGCCGGCGCCACACTCGCGGCGATCGCCGCGGCGGGCGAGCACGCCCCCCTGGTGCTGCTGATCGACGATGGTCAGTGGCTCGACGAAGCCTCTTGCTCGGCCCTGGCCTTCGCACTCCGCCGGCTGCCCGACGAGCCGGTGGTCGCGATCATCACCGAACGCACGGGCGTGCCCTCTCGATTCGACAACGCCGGGTTCGAGACGATCGAGATCAAGGGAATCACCGTCGACGACGCGCTGGCCATGTTGGGGCCTGGAACAGATCGCGACGTTGCCCAGCGGTGCGTCGATGCGGCCGGCGGCAGTCCGCTGGCGCTGGGCGAACTGGCCCGCTGGCTCGACGCCGATCAATTGGCAGGGCGCACTCCGCTGCCGCAAGACCTCCCCGTCGGCAACCGGCTGGCCGGCTCGTTCGTCGATCGCATCACCGCGCTCGACGACGGAGCAAAATGGGCCGCGGCGGTTGTCGCGGCGGCCCTCGACACCAACGCCGACGACATCCGCAGCGCCGTCGATGGTGTCTCGGCCGTCGCCGCCGACCTTGACACGTGCGAGGCCGCCGGAATCATTCGGATCTCCGACGATTCGATCGAGCTGACCCATCCGTTGATGCGCACCGCCGTCCGCGACGCGCTCGAGGCGGACGCCATGCGCCAGGCACACAGCGCGCTGGCCGCCGTGGTCGGCGACGCGGATAAGCGGGCGTGGCATCTGGCGGCGGCAACCACTGGTCCCGACGACGACGTCGCCGCACTGCTCGATGGCGTGGCGGCGGTCGCCGACCAGCGTGGTGCATGGGGTGCGGCGGCAGCGACGTGGGAACGCGCTGCGGTGTTGTCGACGACGGTTCCCGAGCGTCACCGCCGGTTGCTGGCCGCGGGAACCTCCCGCTGGAACGCGTCGGACCCGTACGGCGCGCTCGCCGTGCTCGACGAGGTTGCGACCACCTGTGATGACCCGCTGGTCCGGTGCGATGCCATCGGCATCCGCTCCGAAGGGATCGCCTGGATGATCGACGAGGACCGCGGCGTCGACGAACTGGCCGAGCAAGCCAACCGCATGTCGACCATCGATCCGTCACGCTCGATCGGCCTCTACATCCGCGCCGCATTGCACAGCGGTCTGGCCGGTCGGCCACTCGATTGCCAGCGGCACGCCCAATCTGCCGTCGACGTCGC
>JANPOJ010000256.1:0-5562 GCA_031427935.1 Ilumatobacteraceae bacterium
TCAACACCGGCACATCGGTGATCGCCTTCAGACGCCGGGCGAGTGAGGAAGCTGTCGAGGCCAACTCGTGACGTTCACCGGTGACACCCAGCAGGCCGACCGAGTACAGAAACCCGCGTGCGCGCTCGGCGATGCGCGGCAGCCGATCGTCCGGGGCAGTCGGGGCCGCGAACATGACCGTCTCGACACCGGCCGCGTCGGCGGCGGCGCACCACGGACCCGATTCTTCCAGGGGAAGGTCGGGCACCAACGCGGCGACCACGCCGGCAGACAGCAGTTGATGGGCAAATCGTTCGTGCCCGGCGTGGTGGATGGTGTTGTAGTAGGTCATCACGGCCAGCGGGATGCCGACGTCGAGCTCGCGGGTTTCGTCGAGGATCGACACGGGGGTCGCGCCACCATCCAGCGCCATCTGCGACGCCAGCTGGATCACAGGCCCATCCATCACCGGATCGGAGAACGGCAGCCCGATCTCGATCGCGTCGGCACCGGCCGCGGCAACCGCGCGCACAGCCTGCTGCCATCCGGCCAGCCCACCGGTGATGTACGGCACCAACAGCTTGCGACCGGCGGCGCGCTTGCCACGAAGGGCAGTCTCCAACACGCCGGTCATCGGGCCAGGATGTCCATCATCTGGGCGACATCTTTGTCTCCGCGTCCCGACAGGTTCATCAACACCGTCGAGCCTTGCATGTTCGCAGCCTCACGAGTGATCCAGGCCAGCGCATGTGCACACTCCAACGCCGGGATGATGCCCTCGGCGCGGGCGAGGAGCTGAAACGCCTCGATGACCTCCGCGTCAGTGACCGACGGGTATTCGGCGCGCCCGATGGAAGCGAGGTAGCTGTGCTCCGGCCCGACACCTGGGTAGTCGAGGCCTGCAGAGATCGATTGAGCCTCGAGCACCTGCCCGTACTCATCCTGCATCAAGTAGCTACGCATGCCGTGCACGACGCCAGGCTGGCCGCGACCGACGGCAGCACCGCCTGCAGGCTCCACCCCGACGAGCCTGGTGCGGTCGTCGACGAAACCGGAGAAGATCCCGATCGCGTTGGAGCCGCCGCCGACACAGGCCACGACCACGTCGGGCACATCACCGAACAGCTCGAAGCATTGCTGCTTGGCCTCGTCGCCGACCACCCGATGGAACTCGCGGACCATCCACGGGTACGGGTGCGGGCCCATGACCGAACCGAGGCAGTAGTGCGTCGTCTCGACCGAGGCAACCCAATCACGCATCGCCTCGTTGACCGCATCTTTCAGGGTGCGGCTGCCGCTCTGCACCGCTTCGACTTCCGAGCCGAGCAGCTTCATCCGGAACACGTTCAGCGCCTGACGTTCGACGTCGACAGCGCCCATGTACACCTTGCACTCCATGCCGAGCAGGGCTGCTGCGGTCGCGCTGGCCACGCCGTGTTGACCGGCGCCCGTCTCGGCGACCAGGCGCTTCTTGCCCATTCGTTTGGCAAGCAACGCCTGACCGAGCACGTTGTTGATCTTGTGCGAGCCGGTGTGGTTGAGGTCCTCGCGTTTCAGCACCAGGCGGATGCCGAGCTGCTTGCTGAGGTTGGAACACTCGGTGAGGATCGACGGGCGCCCGGCGTATTGCCGCAGCCGGTAGTCGAGGTCAGCGCGGAACGCTGGGTCAGCCCAGGCGTCGCGGAACGCGGCCTCCAGTTCCTGGCACGCGGGCACCAGGGTCTCGGGTACGAAACGACCACCGAATTCGCCGAAACGACCAGTGGCCGATGGTTCTGCCATCAGCGACATCATCTACTCCTCGTCGTCTGCCCAGTCATACGGCATCGAATCGGGCCCCAGGTGCTGCAGTGGCGCAGCAGCACGAGCACGTTCGATGAACGCCTTGACCTTCATCGGGTCTTTCCTACCGGGCGATTTCTCGACACCACTCGACACATCGACACCCCACGGCTGCACCTTGCGGACGGCGGTGGCGACGTTGTCGGGGTCGAGGCCTCCGGCAAGTATTAATCGAGGGCCCTCCGGGACCTCGCCGAGCAGCGACCAGTCGAACAGCTCACCGGATCCCGGCGACGGGGCGTCGACCATGATGAGGTCGGTGCCGAACTCCTTGATGCGGCGCGCGTCCGGCGAGCCGGCGACGACAGCCTTGATCACCCACCGAATCTGCTCTGCCACCTCGGCAACCATCCCCGGCGATTCGTGGCCGTGCAGCTGCGCGGCCTTCAATCCGGCGCGGTTCACGATGTCGATGACCCTGCTCGGCAGTTCGTCGCGGAACACCCCGACCGTGAGGATCTCCGGCGGCAGGCGGCGGGTGATGTCGAACACCTGCTGCGCGGCGATCTGTCGTGTCGACGGAGCGAAGACAAAGCCCACGGCGTCCGCTCCCATGGCAACAGCGAACAAGGCATCGTCCTCATTCGTGATACCGCAGATCTTGACGAACATCGTGCTGCAAACGTATCGGGCCGAGGTCTCCCGAGTAGTGATCGATTTACGGGTTACGGGACACGCAGCTCGGCGATTGCCGCTGCCGGGTCCGTCGATGTGACCACCGACTCCCCCACGAGGACCGCGTCGTACCCTGCGGACCGCAAACGGAGCGCGTCGGCGCGATCGCGCACGCCGCTTTCCGCAACCCGCACCACGCCTGGCGGGATCAGTGCGGCCATGCGTTCGGCGCGGTCATGGTCGACGTGAAAGGTGATGAGATCGCGTTGGTTCACGCCGATGATCGCCGCATCTGCTCGCAGCGCGATATCGAGCTCGGCCTCATCATGGATCTCGACGAGGACGTCGAGGCCGAGGCTGACGGCCAGTTCGTGGAAGGTCAACAGCTCGCTCTTGTCGAGCGCCGCGGCAATCAACAACACGCAATCGGCACCGATGATCCTGGCGTCGAGCACGTCGCGCTCGCTGACGGTGAAGTCCTTGCGCAGGACCGGCAGTGTGCATGCGCCTCGCGCGGCTTGCAGGTCGGCGGATGAACCACCGAAATCGGGTGCGTCGGTCAGGACCGACAGGCAGGTCGCTCCCCCACTCTGGTACGACTGGGCGACGACCGCGGGATCGAGATCGGCGAAGAGGTCGCCCTTCGACGGTGATCGACGCTTGATCTCGGCGATCACGCCCAAGGTCGATTGCCCGCGCAGGGCCGCCGCAAAGCCGCGAGTGGGCGGCATCTGCATCGCCTCGGCTGTCAGGGCCTGCAAAGGACGGTGATCCGATCGAGCAACCGCGCGGTGATCCTTGAGGATTCGATCGAGATATGTCGTCACTGCCTGCCACCCATCGCTAGAACCCGAGCCGCGAGCTGACCTCGGTCAGCAACGAATCGATCGGCACCCGCACTTGCTCGGTCGTATCGCGATCGCGAATCGTGACCGCGCCATCGTCGAGCGAGTCGAAGTCGATCGTGACGCACAACGGCGTGCCGATCTCGTCCTGGCGGCGATACCGGCGGCCGATGGCCTGGGTCTCGTCGTAGTCGACCATGTATCGCTCACTGAGGGCCTTGCGAACCTGATGTGCGAGTGGCGTCAACGTGTCCTTCTTCGACAGCGGCAACACAGCGACCTTGTACGGCGCGAGGCGCGGGTGCAACCGCAGCACAGTTCGCGTCTCGTCGTTGACCACGTCTTCGTCGTAGGCCGCGAGCAGGAAGATCGCGAACAACCGCGTCACGCCAACCGCCGGCTCGATGACGTACGGCTTGTAGCGCTCGTTGGTCGCCTGGTCGAAGTAGTCGAGCTTCTCGCCCGAGTGATTCGAATGTTGGGTCAGGTCGTAGTCCGTGCGCTGAGCGATGCCCTCCGCCTCATCCCAACCCCACGGAAAGAGGAACTCCACGTCCGACGTACCGGTCGAGTAGTGCGAGAGCTCGTCGGCGTCGTGCGCACGCAGACGCAACAACTCCGTCGGCACACCCAGTTCGAGGTACCAGCTCATCCGCTGGGCACACCAGTACTCGTACCACTTGGCACTGTCGGCCGGTGGCACGAAGTACTCCATCTCCATCTGCTCGAACTCACGGGTTCGGAAGATCCAGTTCTGCGGCGTGATCTCGTTACGGAAGCTCTTGCCGACCTGGGCGATGCCGAAGGGTGGCTTGCGCCGGGTCGAGTTCAAGACGTTGGTGAAGTTGATGAACATGCCCTGCGCCGTCTCAGGGCGGAGATAGGCAACGGCCCCGGAGTCTTCGAGTGGCCCGGCATGCGTCTTGAACATCAGGTTGAACTGGCGCGGCTCGGTGAACGTGCCCTGCTTGCCGCAACTCGGGCAGGTGTTGGGCTCGTCGAGCTTGTCGAGGCGGAACCTGTTCTTGCAGTTCGTGCAGTCGACCAGCGGATCGGTGAAGTTGGCAAGGTGCCCACTGGCCTCCCAGACCTGCGGTGGGCCGAGAATGGCGGCGTCGATCAGCACCACGTCGTCGCGGAGTTGCACCATCGAGCGGATCCACGCCTCGCGGATGTTGCGCAGCATGAGGGCGCCGAGTGGCCCGTAGTCGTACGTGCTGCGGAATCCGCCGTAGATCTCCGCCGAGGGATAGACGTACCCCCGCCGCTTGCAGAGATTGACAACTTGATCGAGATCGGTCGCAGGCATACCCCTGCAAGGCTAGGAGCGACACCGATGCTCCCGCGAATGAGATCGCGGACGTGAAAGGATTCTTGTGAGGGTTTGCAGGGTTCTGAGGGGGAGCAGATGGGCGGTGGATGAATGGTTGCGGTCATGGCCGCGCTGGTGGTTCCAGTCGGACTGGCCGTGGCGGGATGCAGTGGCAGCGACAGCTCGTCAGGCACCACACCCGCGTCCACGGCACTGCCGACCACGACCAGCCTCGCTCCGCTGACGACAGCGGCTGCCACCACGATCGAGCCCACCCCGACGCCCGGGCCCGCAACCACCCCGGCGCCGACCGTCGTACCCAACACGGTTCCGGCGACGACGCCCGTGGTCGATTGCGCCGAACCGGCAACGATCCCATCTGCCGCCACGGACCTCGTCGCCATCAACGGCGACATCGACGGTGACACGCTCAACGATGTGGTCACGTCGTACGCGCTCAATGGCGTACCTCACATTCATGCGACGCTGGCAACCGGTGGCAACAGCGACACCGAGGTCCCCATCGGAAATGCCGACACGGTGGCCATCCAGTTCATCGACTTCGATCACGCTCTGGGCGCCTCTGTGCCGCCGCCGGTCGCAGTCCTGGCCATCGGCGCGACCAAGGCCGGTACCGCCGTCGGCGCGTTCCTCACGCTGACACCGGAGTACTGCATTCGCGTGTGGCACAACAACACCACCGACGACACGTTGTTCACGTTCAGGGTCTCGGCCGAGCCGATCTACCAGGGGCTGGAATGTGACGGAGCAGCGGGCTCCATCAACCACACCCTGACCACGGCCGAGCAGAACCCGGGAGGCGACTGGACCGTGACACTGCAGCCGTTCGGCCACAACTTCACGACGGTCGACCTGCATCCCGTGCAGACCATCACCGTGCCCGACGGCCCAGGCATCCAACACGAATACGGCGACATCACCTCGTGCGCCCAGGCGCTGTTCCCGTAA
>JANPOJ010000257.1:0-2071 GCA_031427935.1 Ilumatobacteraceae bacterium
GCGACGTTGTCGATCCGCACGGGGGCGCCGCTGTTGCCGGTCGGCTGCTACTTCACCGCGAGGTACAACGGTCATCACGCGCTGGTGCGGCCTCCCGTGCCGATCGTTCGTCGGGCGGGCCTCCGCGAGGATGTCAGCAGAGTCACGCAAGCCCTGGCCAGGGAGTTGGAGTTCCTGATCCGCCGTGCGCCAGAGCAATGGCACCTGTTCCAACCGAACTGGCCCAGTGACCCGGGCTACGGGGATTGACCAGGCCCTCGAAAGTCGGCATACAGTGAACATTTCCCCTGGTCGATCCGGCGTCGAAGCGAGAGAGTGGGTCGTATGAAGTCGTTCCCGTTGTCGCATGTGGTCATTCATGGTCACGACGTTGGTTACCGCCGAGGTGGCGAGGGCGAGACCGTGCTCTTGCTGCATGGTCTGGCCGGCAGTTCGTTGGCCTGGCGTGCCGTGATGCCTGCGCTGACCGAGCGGTTCGATGTGATCGCGCCGGATCTGCTGGGCCACGGCGAATCGGCCAAGCCGATGGGGGACTACTCGCTCGGCGCCTTCGCCAGCGGGCTCCGCGACTGCCTGGCCGCACTCGACGTGCCGACGGCGACAATCGTTGGCCAGTCGTTCGGCGGCGGTGTGGCCATGCAACTGGCTTACCAGCATCCTGAACTGTGTGATCGCCTGGTGCTGGTCAGCAGTGGAGGCCTGGGTCGCGAGGTCAGTTGGCTGCTGCGCTTGTTGACACTGCCGGGTGCCGAGCATCTGATGCCCCTGATCTTTCCGCGGCTCGTCGCCAACCGGGGCGGCGATGTCGGCAGGCTGCTCGGCCACGTCGGTGTTCAGGCCCCGAACCTGGCGGAGATGTGGCGTGCCTATTCATCACTCGCCGGTGCCGAGAACCGCAAGGCGTTCGTGCGCACCATTCGCGGGGTGATCGAGCCCGGCGGGCAGACAGTCAGCGCCCTCGATCGGCTCTACCTGGCTTCGCACCTCCCGACGTTGATCGTGTGGGGTGACCGCGACCCCATCATCCCCGTCCGCCACGCGCAGACCGCGCACGAGGCCATCCCGGGCAGCCGCCTCGCGATCCTCGAGGGAGTCGGGCACTTTCCTCACGTCGAGGCACCAGAACAGTTCCTGTCCGTGCTGACCGACTTCCTCGACTCGACCACGGCCGGGCCTGCTGAACCGGGGCGACTCCACGATCTGTTGCGAGCCCACAGTGGAGCCGACTGACGCCGGGTGTGACCTTGGGCCCTACTTCGTGCCGGGCGGATCTGGACATACTGGAGGCTGATGCCCAAGGCAACGAACACGAACAAGCCGGCGTCGTACCCGCCCCGCCCCGACGTGTCTCGGCGCGCCCAGCGCTACGAACAACGCAAGGCCCGGGCCCGAAATCGGGTGATCGCGGCCGTCGTCGGCGTACTGCTGGTGGGTGCGGTGGTGGCCATCGTGGCCGTGGTCGCAGGTGGTAGCGACACCACGGCAACGACCACGCCGTTCAGCGGAACGACATTGCACATCGGTCTCGGTGACTACACGATCTTCGGAGACCTCACGGCACCTGTCGGGGCGGTGCGGATCGAAGCGCTCAACCAGGGCGGCATCATCCACAACGTCGGCATCCGCGGTGGCCCCATCAGCGCCGACATCCGGCCCGGCAAGAGCTTCACCTTCGACGCCAAGATCCTGACGCCCGGCAAGTACCAGCTGTACTGCGACATCGTGGGTCACGTCGCCAAGGGCATGGTCGCCGACCTGATCATCACCGACCCGGCCGCCAGCCCCACGTCGGCAGCACCGGCTGTCGCCCCGACGACCACCGGGTAGGGAGCGCTCGGTACGACCGTAGGGCAGTGCTGTTTCGCGCGGTGGGTGTCGGATCAGTACCGACGCACGATCAGGGATCACGAACGGCTCGGCTGTAGCCGGCGCGTTCGGCGCTGCCACGCACGGGCGCCGAGGCCCGCGACAGCGAGCGCTACGGTATCCAGCCAATGTGGCCCCTGATTGGCGCGCTGGCTGTTCTCGGGCTCAGTGCCAACGAGCCGACGGCGCTGCTGGTCGTGCTCGT
>JANPOJ010000258.1:0-2541 GCA_031427935.1 Ilumatobacteraceae bacterium
CGATCTCGACTACGAGGGCTTTGCGTTCACCGACGGTGTCGCCTCATGGGAGAGCACTCGGCCGTTGTGGATTCTCTTCGTCACCGAGCTGGCCGCAGCGCTGCATGCCAACGGCAAGCTGTTGTCGGTGACCATTCCGCCGACGTGGCTGGATGCCCCCAACATCAAACGTGGCTATCCGGTCTACGCCCCACAAGAGATCGGCGCGGTTGCGGATCGAATCAGGCTGATGGTCTACGACTGGAGCGTCGCCTCGCCCGGCCCGATCTCGCCGATGACATGGCTGACCAAGGTCATCGCCTACAACGATCCCATCGTGCCGAACGACAAGCTGCAGCTCGGCATCCCCGCCTACGGCCGCAACTGGGGCCGCAAGGTCAACGCGTCCGAGGTCTGCCCCGACGGTGCGCTCAACACCACCAGCACCGAGTTGGAGAACATGCAGGGCGTCATCGACGCGCACGGCGCATCGCCCACCCGCGACGTGTCGGGTGAGATGACCTTCTCGTACGACGTCGTCGCCACTGGCTACAGCACGACACCGATCCCGGCACCGCCCTATGCGCCGTTGGCAAACGTGCTGCCGAGGCTGACCAACTCGGCCAGCGGCACCGCCGCCGGATTGCAGCCCGCATTGCGCCTGACGCCGCCGAACGTGCAGCTGTCGTGCACGGTCCGCCACTTCGTCTACTACCCCGACGCGGCCACGCTCCAGCTCCATGCTCAGGCGGCGCGCAATGCCGGATGGTCGGGTGTGGTGATCTGGGCGCTCGGGTACGAGACCGCCGACGTCTATACGGCACTGGCCAACACCACGCCGTAGATTGCTTTCAACCAGAAGGGAGCCAGCCATGGCAGGGTCGTACATCGTCGCCGGAGCACGCACGCCGATCGGCAAGATGAGTGGTGCGCTCGCTTCGCTGAGTGCCGCCGATCTCGGAGGTCTGGCGATCAAGGCGGCGCTCGAACGAGCCGGCGTCTCGCCCGATGAGGTCGAGCACGTGCTGATGGGCCAGGTGTTGATGGCAGGCCAAGGTCAGGTGCCGTCGCGTCAGGCCGCGGTGAAGGCCGGCATCCCGATGAGCGTGCCGAGCGTCAACATCAACAAGGTGTGCCTCTCGGGGCTCAACACCATCTACCTGGCCGATCAGATGATCGCGGCCGGCGACGCCGACATCGTGATCGCCGGTGGGATGGAGAGCATGACCAACGCGCCGTACCTGGCGCCCGGCGCGCGAGCCGGGTTCCGCTACGGCAACACCGAGCTCGCCGACGCCATCATCACCGACGGGTTGTGGTGCGCGTTCGATGCGTGCCTGATGGGCCTCGGCACCGAGCGCTACGCGGCCGGGGGCATCACGCGCGCGCAGCAGGACGAGGTGGCGATGAAGTCGAACGAGCGCGCCGCCAACGCGATCAAGGACGGTCGCTTCGCCGATGAGATCACGCCCG
The DNA here is from genome assembly GCA_031427935.1 of Ilumatobacteraceae bacterium. Lineage (GTDB taxonomy): Bacteria > Actinomycetota > Acidimicrobiia > Acidimicrobiales > Ilumatobacteraceae > JAENVT01. Next base: position 1,453 of record JANPOJ010000258.1, read on the forward strand.
TCAGCATCGCCCAGAAGCGCGGCGAACCGATCCTCGTCGACACCGACGAGGGCGTGCGGCCCGGCACGACCATGGAGTCGTTGGCCACCTTGCGCCCGGCGTTCGACAAGGAGGGCACGATCACCGCGGCCAACGCATCGCAGATCAGCGACGGTGGATGCGCGTTGGTGATGATGAGCGAACGCGCCCTTCGGGCCCGCGGCGTCGCCCCGCTCGGGCAGGTCGTCAGCTATGGCATGGTGGCCGGTCCCGACAACGCATCGTTGCTGCATCAGCCGAGTCGCGCCATCAACGCCGCGCTCGCCCGCGCCGGCAAGAGCGTCGGCGATGTCGACCTGTTCGAGATCAACGAGGCGTTCGCTGCGGTGGGAGTTGCATCGATGCAGGACCTCGGCATCACCGACGACGTCGTCAATGTCAACGGCGGGGCGATCGCCCTCGGTCACCCGATCGGGATGAGTGGAAACCGCCTCGCACTGACCCTGTTGCACGAACTGCGTCGTCGTGGCGGGGGGCTCGGGGCGGCCGCATTGTGCGGTGGTGGCGGTCAGGGCGATGCGTTACTCGTTCGTAGCCTTTGAGCCCGAAGTTCAGCGAGCAGTAGTGGCCTCATCACTATTCGTAGATATTGCTTGACATGTTCGGCGAATCGTCGTAATGTAACCGTCACATAGACGTCAGCGACACCGTCCCGTTGCCGACGTAAGTTCTGGGGTACCGCCTCTGGAGCTGGCCCGTCCGCCCGCTACCAGGTCCAGGAGTGGTACCCCAGCCTATTTTTCCCGCTCGGTCCGCGACGTCGTGTTCGACAGCGCCGACTTGGGCTGAAGATCAGGGTGCCACGCTCGTGTGTTCCACCTCGTGCCGATCAATCAATGGCGCCCAGATCCCGAGGGGATCGGGTGGGCACACTCCGCGCCGAGATCTGGGCGCCAGTCATGGACCGGAGCAGCCCTGATGTCGGACTTTGGCGCCCAGATCTGCGGAACCGCCGATCCCCTGCCCCGCCGCCGCGCCGCGGTCGTGTGGAGTGTTTCAGCGCACCCTGGCGGGCGTCGAACACTCCACAACAGCCTGTGGAGTTCTTGG
>JANPOJ010000259.1:0-1900 GCA_031427935.1 Ilumatobacteraceae bacterium
GTACTGATCGCCACGGTCCGTGACGATGAGCCATTCGGCCCACTCACAGTGAGTGCTTGATCTATCACTTTATGTGGTTTTCAGCAAATCAAGCACCGAGCGCAGTCGCGCCGGCCGGAACGACCCACGAGAGTGCGGAAAACCCGCCCAACCCGTGAGGATCCAGCAGCGCCTCGGCCTCGCGCGCCCGGCTTCGCATCGTCAACGCGGCAACGTCGGGTCGGGCGGCCGAGGCTGTCCATGCCTGGCGGCCCTCTTCGACGAGCTCATCGATTCCCCATCGACGCAAGAAGTCGCCTTGCGATTCATTGACCTGGGGCGTAGGCAGTTGATCGACACAGACCTGCGCCGTGATGTCTTGCCGACCGGGGTCGCGGAGGTAGTGCTCGCCACGGCCATGGGCACGATAGGTGCGCAGCCACTCGCGCCATGGCTGACCAGCCAATTGGGCAGTCGTCGCGGTGCAGTAGTCGAAAACCAAGACACTTCCTTGACGAACGATTTCACTTGCCTCGGCGGCCCACCGGGCCGCACGATCTTGGATGGGGAGTCGGGTGCCATGGAGAGCCGCGGCGGGCAACCAATCCCATGCGGAACCCACATCGACGGTGGTCTCGACGAACGCCGAATCGCCACCGAGCGACACCGCCGCCTCGCGCCAGACCCCATCGAAGACCGCGAGCCGGAATGGCAGGTTGTCGAGCAGTTCGTTGGCGATCACCACGCCGTTGTCGACCGGCTCACGGGGCCACTCGCCGATCGAACGCACGCCGATGGGATGCTGTCGCCGCTGGTGATCCGACACCTCGACCGCCACGTAGTGATCTCGCCATCGCGGCGCCGAGGCCAACACGGAGCGCGCGAGGGTTCCCGGGCCGGCCCCGAATTCGACGATCGTGAAGTCGGCCGGCTCGCCCAGGCGATGCCACTCCGCATCGATCCACCTGGCCACGACGGCACCGAACAATGGCCCGACTTCGGGCGAGGTGATGAAGTCGCCTCGGCGACCCGCCTGGCCGCCTGAGGTGTAGAAGCCGTGGCCGCCGTACAGGGCGATGCGCATGAACTCGTCGAAGCGGATGGCACCACCGGCGGCGACGATCGCCGCCCGCACCTCGTCAGAGGCCGAATGCACCAGCAAGCTCGGTGATGCCGCCGTAGCCGGTGATTCCGGGCAATACACCGAGCACCAGGGTGGCGATGCCGGTGATCGCCAGAGCGGCCTTGATCGAACCCGGGATCCGCACGGGTGTGACATCGCCGAGCGGGGCCGGCTTCATCCACATCTCGCGCATCACCGTGACGTAGTACGCGGTGGCGATGACCGCGTTGACGGCGCCGATCACCGCAATGCTGTAGCCCCATCCACTGCGGGCGGTGAGCACGGCGTTGAACGCCCCGAACTTGGCGTACCAGCCACCGAGCGGCGGGATGCCGGCGAGGGAGGCGAGGAACACGGTCATCAGCACCGCGAGTCCCGGCGCGTAGCCGAACAGCCCGCCGAAGCTGGCGATCTCGCCACTGCGCGTCTTGCGGCTGACCGCGATGATCACCGCGAACGCACCGAGGTTGGTCGCCGCGTAGATGATGAGGTACACCACGATTGCCCGCAGCGATGCCTCCGCCGAACGGCTGGACCCGGCGACGACCAGCGGCATCAGGATGAATCCGCCCTGGCTGATGCTCGAATAGGCAAGCATGCGCACGATGTTGGTCTGCTTCAGCGCCAGCACGTTGCCGACGGTCATCGTCAGAGCCGACAGCACCCAGATGAACGGGCGATACACGTCGGTGGCGTGCGGGAACGCGAGGTACACCATCAAGATCAGCGCCACGAACCCGGCGGCCTTCGAGGCCACGCTCAAGAAGGCTGTGACCGGGGTGGGGGCACCCTCGTAGG
>JANPOJ010000260.1:0-6394 GCA_031427935.1 Ilumatobacteraceae bacterium
GCTGCAGGTACCGCAACTCCAGCACCTCGGCGGTCAGCACGTTCGGCGTGGTGATGTACGTGATGCGCTGGGCCTCGCGAAGCAGCGTGCCGATCTTGCGGCGATCATCGTTGCCGAAGTAGCTGCGAACACGTTGACGAAGGTTGGTGGCCTTTCCCACATAGAGGACCTTGTCGTTGGCGCCGCGGAACAGGTACACCCCTGGGCTGCGCGGCAGGCCGGTGGTCATGCGCAACTTGGCGGCCTGGGGGTGAGCGCCGATGCGCGGCAGCGAGATCAGATCGTCGAGCCCCAGCACCCCGAGCCCGGCGGCGCGCTCGAGCAGGAAGTGCAGCAGGTCGCTCGTGGCCAACGCATCGTCGAGGGCGCGGTGCGACGGGCGGTGGTCGAGACGGAAGCGCGAGGCGAGCGTGCCGAGACGACAGTCGGGCACTTCGTCGCGGATCAGTCGGCGCGCCAGCGGCAGCGTGTCGATGACCGGGTTGACGATCTCCGGGTCGCCGCGGCGGGTGAGCGCGGCGTTGATGAAGGCCATGTCGAATCCGACGTTGTGCCCGACGATGACTGCATCGCCGAGGAACTCGATCATCGACGGCAGGACTGCCTCGATCTCCGGAGCGCGCACCACCATCGATTCGGTGATGCCCGTGAGCATCGTGATCATCGGCGGGATCGCCCGCCCCGGATTCACCAGTGTTTGCAGCGTGCCGAGGCACACCCCGGCACGGACCTTGACCATGCCGATCTCGGTGATGAGATCGCTGTGACGATCACCCCCAGTGGTCTCGATGTCGAGCACGCAGAACGTGACGTCGGCCAAGGGCGTGCCCAGGTCGTCGAAGGACCGCTGCCCGCCGGCTGCTGTACGCATCACGGCAGTCCAGCACGAACGAGTGTTCGAAGTCAAGAACAAGCGTTCGATCCGTCGAGGAACGCCTGCGCGAAACGGCGATGGGTACAGTGGTCGCGGTGAGCGCCGAACCCCCAGTCGAGGTGCGTGACAGCGTGCCCGACGAGGCCTTGCGACCAGCGCTCGAACTGGCTGTCGGGGTCGCCGCCGCCGGGGTGAAGTTGCGCCCGCCGTTGGCGTTTCCGTCTGGGCTCAAGCGCTTCCTCCGATTCCACAAGCTGCCGCCGACGGCGCTCAGCGAGGTCCGTGCGGCGGTCGACGGTGACGACGTCTTCCGCGGGCGGTTGGCCTCGGTGGCGACCGCGGATCTGGTGGACGAGGTGGGTGTGTTGTGGTTGTCGCGGCCCGATGGTTGGCAACTGGCGATTGCCGATCTGATCCCGGACAAGGTCGTCGACGACCAGGCCGCGCTGCGCCGCGAAGAACGTCGACGGTTGGCAGCCCAAGAGGCCGCAGCGCGTGGGCGTGCGGAGTTGCTCGCCGTGACGGCGGAGTTGGAGCGCGAGCGAGCCAACAAGGTGGCGTTGGTCGGCGAACGCGATCGCCTGAAGGCCGAGCTCGACGAGGTGCGGGCCCGGCTGCGGGAAGCCCAGCGAGTCGAGCACGCAACTGCGCAGTCACTCGACAAGGCCGAGTCCGAGCTGGTCACACTGCGGCTCGCCGCTGCGGGGCCTCGTCCACCCGCACCGGCGGTCATCGACATTGCGGCTGTGCGCAACCTGCTCGATGGCGCAGTTGCGGCGTCGACCGACGTTGTCGCGTTGCTGACCGATGCGCTCGACGAGCTTGCCCGGGCAAACGGCGCAACCGACGATGCTCAGCTCGAACCGGCGCGTCAGCCGCGGGCGCGACGCAAGCCGATCCGGTTGCCGGGCGGTGTGTTGGTCGGAACCGTGGAGGCTGGTGAGTTCGTGCTGCGCACCAAAGGTGCACGCACACTGGTCGACGGCTACAACGTCGCCAAGTTGGGCTGGCCCTCGCTCGATCTCGATCATCAGCGTGACCAGTGCACGGTCGCCGCCGAGAACCTGGTCAAGCGGTGGAACATGGCAATGACCATCGTGTTCGACGGTGCCACGATCGAAGGCGCGCACACGGTGACTCGTCGTAAGTTGCGAATCGTCTACTCGCCGGCCGGCGTGTCGGCAGACGATGTGCTGCGCGCCGAGGTCGCCAGCGTCGAAATCTCCAAGCCGGTGGTGGTCGTGACCAACGATCGGGCGATCCTCACCGACGTCACGGCCGCTGGGGCGAACACCGTCTCGTCCGACGACTTCCTCACCCTGCTGCGCCGCTGAACAGGCGCGAGTCCGATCCCCTCTGGAGGCTGTCACACCCCTTTGCGATGATGAGCGCAGGTGGAGACCGACCCGCAACCAACAGGGCAAGGACATCATGGAACCCAACACAACCTCATTGATCATCTCGTGCGACACGTGCTGCATGCGTGCAACCGCGACATGCGCCGATTGCGTGGTGACCCATGTGCTCTCACCAGCGGCGTTCGAATCGGTGGCCCTCGACGACGAGGAGATGCGGGTCGTGCGTTTGCTGGTACGTGCGGGAATGATGCCTACGCTGCGTCACAGTGAGACCGACGCTGTCGCCGCCTTCTGTTGACGCCGCATACGTCGATCAACTGGTCCAGCTTGCCCAGCAGCACGACATCTCGCACGTCGGCGTGTGCAACGCGGGCACACTGGAACGAGCCAGAGGTGAGCTGATCCGTCGCAAGGCTGCCGGTCTGCACGACGGCCTGCAGTTCACCTACAAGAACCCGCAGCGCTCCACTGATCCACAACGTGCCGTCGCCGGGGCACGCGCCGTGCTGGTCGGCGCCCGGTCGTACTACACGGAGGCGCCACCGGCCCCTGCCGGAGCGCAGGGACGCGTGGCGCGCTACGCCTGGATCGACCACTACGCACCGCTACGTGTCGGGTTGCGCGCCGTCGCCGCCGCGTTGCGCCGCGATGGCTTTCGGGCGGTCGCCTTCGCCGACGACAACTCGATCGTCGACCGCGAGGTTGCCTACGAGGCGGGCATTGGCTGGTTCGGCAAGAACGCCAACATCCTGCTCCCCGGCGCCGGCAGCTGGTTCGTGCTGGGTTGTGTGGTCACCACCGCACCGTTGCCCACCTCGACGGAACACGTCGCGGATGGCTGCGGGTCGTGTCGCCGGTGCCTCGACGCGTGCCCGACCGGGGCGATCATCGCACCCGGTGTGATCGATGCGGGCCGCTGTCTGGCCTGGATCCTGCAGAAGCCGGGCGTGATGGATCGGCAGTGGCGAGCCGCGATCGGCGATCGCATCTATGGCTGTGACGATTGCCAGACCGTGTGTCCGCCCACGGTGCGATTCGCGACGAAGCATCAGACGCCGCCGGCGGAGATCGAGCCGTGGGTCTCGCTGATCGAGATCCTCGATGCCGGCGATGCAGAACTGCTGGCGCGGTGGGGTCGCTGGTACGTGGCGGACCGCGATCCGAAATGGGTCCGGCGCAACGCGCTCGTGGCGCTCGGCAACGTCGGCTCGGCAGGCGATGCGGACGTGCGCCGATGCGTCACCGATTACCTCGCGCACTCCGACCCGGCCCTGCGCGTGCATGCCGTCTGGGCAGCGCGTCGCCTGGGGCTCGATTCGCTGCTGCCGACCAACGACGCCGATCCGTTGGTCGTGGACGAACTGGGCGCGAAAGCATGAAGCACCTCCTCGTCACCAACGACTTCCCGCCCAAGATCGGCGGCATCCAGTCGCTGCTGTGGGAGTGGTGGCGTCGCTTGCCGCCGCAGTCATTCGCCGTGCTGACCAGCCCCTACGACGGAGCGGCCGCGTTCGACGCGGCCCAGCCGTTCCACATCGAGCGCACCCGCGAGCCGGTGTTGTTGCCGCACCCGTGGATGGTGTCGCACATCAATGAGATGGCAACACGAGTGGGGGCCGACCTGGTCGTGCTCGACCCTGCACTGCCGCTCGGCCTCGTCGGCCCGTCGCTGCGCCTGCCGTACGACGTCGTGCTGCACGGCGCCGAAGTCACGGTCCCGGGCCGGTTGCCCGGCACCAGACAGTCACTGTCCTACGTGTTGCGCGGTGCCAGACACATCGTCGCGGCCGGTAGTTATCCCGCCCGCGAGGCAGAACGCGCCGCGGGTCGCAGTTTGCCGATCACCGTCGTTCCGCCGGGCGTCGACACCGAACGATTTCGGCCATTGAGCGACGAGGAGCGAGCCGCGGCCCGAGCCCGATTCGGAATGCCGGCCGACGCCGAACTGATCGTCGGCATCAGCCGGCTCGTTCCCCGCAAGGGCTTCGACACTGCGATTCGGGCCGCCGCGATCCTGCGTACCTCGCGCCCCGACCTCGTGTTGGCGATCTCGGGCGGCGGGCGCGACGAGCCACGATTGCGCAAGCTGGCCGGCGAGCTGGGCGCACCGGTGCGCTTCCTCGGCCGCGTCGGCAACGACGATCTTCCTGCGTTGTACGGCGCAGCGGATGTGTACACGATGCTGTGCCGAAACCGCTGGGGCGGTCTCGAACAGGAAGGGTTCGGCATCGTCTTCCTGGAGGCGGCTGCATGCCAGGTGCCGCAGGTCGCCGGCGACTCGGGCGGAGCCGAGGACGCGGTGGTCGACGGCGTGACCGGCGTGATGATCCGCCACGCAGACGACGCCCGCGAGGTGGCGCGTGCGTTCGAACGCCTGCTCGACGACCCCGACCTGCGGGCGCGCATGGGCCGTGCCGGCAGGCTCCGGGCGGTCGACGAGTTCTCCTACGACGGGCTGGCCAGGCGGCTGGGCGTGGCCCTGGGTGCCCTGCCATGATGACCCTCGAGATGCGGGCCCGGAGCCGATGAATGACCACACCACAGCACCGGGAGCGCGGGTCGTTCGACTCGATCTGGCCGGGACCGCCGTGTTCCTCGCTGCGCTGGCCGTCGCCGTGCCACTGCGAACGCACCGCTTCGCCCAGTTCCTGATCGGAGGCGTCTCGATGGCGCTGTTCGCCGTCGGTGTGGTCGTGACATTGTGGGCGTACACGCGGGCGCTGGACCGCTCGCGCGTGGAGGAAGTTGGCGTTGCCAACCTCTACCTGCTCACCGGCGACACCGCGCCGAAGGTGGTCGGCCGCACGATGTCGGTGGCGCTCGCAGTCCAGGTTGTGGCGGCCATCGGTGGAGCATGGATCGGTGTCGTCGGGCTCGACAAAGGCCAGCTCAATGCACTCGCGTTCGGGGTGCTGGTGCCGATGTTCGGCGTCGGGATGAACGGGCTCTGGGCTGCCCGTCATGGCTCCTACGGCCCTCGGGTCGGCCGAGCGGTGTCACCGAGAGATCACGAGATCGACTAGAACAGAGTTATGGCTGAAACGGCGTCACAGACCACCACGATCGCGGCCGCACCAGATCGCGTGTGGGCGATCGCTACCGACCTCGAGCGCTACCCGGAGTGGGCCAAGGACGTGAAGGATGTCGTCATCAGGGCACGCGACGAGCAAGGTCGCCCAACCGAGGTCGAGTTCCGGGCGTCGGCGCTCGGGCGCAGCACGCACTACACCTTGAGCTACGACTACAGCGACGCGCCATCGGTACTGGCCTGGAGCATGTTGCGTGGCGACATCATGCGCACCATCGATGGGGCCTACCACTTCTCGCCGACGACCGATGGTGGTACCGAAGTGCGGTACGACCTGATCATCGACCTCGTCGTGCCATTGCCAGGCTTCGTGAAGCGCCGCGCCGAAGTACGCATCCTCAACACCGTGCGCGAGCTCAAGGTCCGCGCCGAGTCGTGAACCATCGCCGCATCGGCATCGACGTCGGCGGCACCAAGTGCCTGGGGGTCGTGCTCGACGAAAGCGGTGACGTGATCGAAGAACAGCGACGGCCGACGCCACCCGGCACGGAGGCCTTCGTCGATACCCTCGCCGAACTGGCCGGGGCGCTCGGGGTGACCGATTCGCTCGGCATCGGGGTGCCCGGAATGGTCACCCGATCTGGCGTGATCAAGGCCTCGCCCAACCTGGTCGACATCACCGACTTCGAGGTCGGGCGCATGCTGTCGGAGCGACTCGGTTTCCAGGTCGAGGTGGGCAACGACGCAACGTGCGCGGCCGCCGCCGAGTGGCAGGTGGGCGTGGCCAAGGGTGCCACCGACATGGTGATGGTCACCTTGGGGACGGGCATCGGCGGGGGAGTGATCGCCGGCGGGCGCTTGATCCGTGGCGCCAACGGGTTCACGGGGGAGATCGGACACATGGTGGTCGATCCCGACGGCCTGCCGTGCCCGTGTGGCCGCCGCGGATGTTGGGAGCGGTACGCGTCGGGCAGCGGCCTGGCCCGGCTGGCCCGCGAGGCAGCCATCGGCAAGCGCCTTCGTCGGGTGTTGCAGTTGGCGGGAGGCGATCCGTTCAACGTGCGCGGCGAGAACGTGCAGGCCGCAGCCCGCGAGGGCGACGCCGAAGCGCTCGGTGTCATCGACCTGTTCGGC
>JANPOJ010000261.1:0-6602 GCA_031427935.1 Ilumatobacteraceae bacterium
GGCTCGGCGAACTGGTCGGCGCCCACCAAGGACGAGCTCGCGGCTCTCGACTCGCTGGGCGTGAAGGGCCTCTGGGAGTTCGGCGGGCACACGTTGCAACTGACCAATCTCGACAAGGTGCTGTTCCCCGCGAAGGGCCGTGCCGCAGCAAGCACCAAGCGTGACTTGGTGCGCTACAACGCAACACTGGCTCCGGCGATGCTGCCGTATCTCGTCGGCCGTCCCGTCAACCTGCACCGCTTCCCCGACGGAAGCTCGAAGCCCGGGTTCTGGCACAAGGCGGCACCGGCACGCGCTCCGGAGTGGATTCCACGCTGGCGCAACGAAGACGCCGCCAGCGGCACGGCGCGTGACTACCTCGTGCTCGACTCGCCTGCCGCGCTCGCCTGGGCGGCCAACTTCGGCGCCATCGAGGTGCACCCGTGGACATCGACGACCAGTCAGCCCCACCAACCGACGTGGGCGATGATCGACATCGACCCCGGGGACTCGAGCAGCTTCGACGATGTGCAGGTGCTCACCAGGCTGCACCGCACCGCACTGGAGCACATCGGGATGAAGGCGGCTCCGAAGGTCACTGGCAGACGCGGCATCCAGATCTGGGTCCCCGTCGCCGATGGGCTGACCTTCGACGACACTCGAGCCTGGGTCGAACGCCTGTCGCGGTTGGTCGGCGCAGCCGTGCCGGAGATGGTCTCGTGGGAATGGGAAGTAACCAAGCGGGAGGGACGGATCCGACTGGACTACACCCAGAACGCGATCAACAAGACGCTCGTCGCGCCCTTCAGCACGCGACCCGCAGCGGGTGCTCCCGTCTCAGTACCCATCACGTGGGACGAGCTCGATGACGCAGATCTCCGCCCCGACCGCTGGACCATCCGCACGATCGCCGAGCGGCTGACGACGGCCGGCGATCCGCTGGCTCCTCTGATCGGCCTGCAGCAACGCCTGCCATCCATCTGACGGCCACGGCGCGCCGGCGTTCTTCGTGAAGAAGCAGTTCGTCATGTTGTGGGCGAACGGGCACCACCACGATCAGTCTGCGCTGTCAGGTACGGCGCATCGGCGGCGGATCGGTGAGCGCGTGGCGCAGGAGTGCCTGAGCCGACCAGCGCGTGAGTGCAACCGCTTCGCTTCTCGACAGCCCGGCCACGTCGACGAGCCAGACGAGTGCTTCGATCCCGACCGTGGCGCGGATGGCTCGTACCAGCTGAGCGGTCTGGTCATCGGAAAGGTCCCCTTCCAAGTTGTCCAGCGCCTCCGCGATCCATGCAATGGCGCGGCCTTGACGCAATGGGAGTGCATCGCGCTCCGCCGAAGTTGTCTCCAGCGACAGCCGCAACATCGTCCGCTGCTGTGCCTCGGTGTCGAGGATCATCGCGCTGAAGTTCTCGGCGTGACGCCGCCGTGCTGCACACCGGGGTGGCATCGCTCGAATCGACCGAGCTCTCCTACCCTGAACGAGTGCGGGTTCCGGCGACCACCGCGACTCGAGTCAACGAATCGCGCCGCCATGGTGGCCGGGTGATCGCCGTCGGCACGACCGTGGTGCGAGCCCTCGAAACCGCCGGGCGTGAGGACGGTGTCGTGCACCCGTTCGATGGCTGGACCGACCTCGTGGTCACGCCCGAGCGCGGGGAGCGTGTCGTCGATGGCCTGTTGACCGGTTGGCACGAGCCCGAGGCATCACACCTGTTGATGTTGGCGGTCGCCGGTCGCACGCTGCTCGAGTCGTCGTACACCGCAAGCCTGCAGGAGGCTACCTCTGGCACGAGTTCGGCGACATGCACCTCATACTTCCGCGACGTGCGATCATGGAGCTCCATCGATCACACAACACGAGGAGGCCATCATGGCGGCGAAGGGAACTGCCGAATGGAAAGGCGACCTGCCGACAGGCACGGGCACGTTCACCGCTGGGGACAGCATCAGCGGTGGGTACACCTTCAAGTCCCGCTTCGAGGACGGCCCTGGATCCAACCCGGAGCAACTGATCGCCGCAGCGCATGCGTCGTGCTTCTCGATGGCCCTGTCGAGCATCCTGGCCAAGGCCGGGACGCCACCGGAATCGGTGCAGACTGATGCCTCGGTCACGCTCAGAATGGTCGACGGTGCGCCGACCATCACCAAGATCGAGTTGGTCACCGTCGGCCGAGTGGCCGGCATCGACGAGGCCACCTTCACCGAGCACGCCATGGCCGCGAAGGCAGGGTGCCCGGTGAGCAAAGCGCTGGCCGGCGTGCCCGAGATCACGTTGGAGGCCCATCTCGCCGGCTGACCGCTCCAGCGATTGCCAGGTCGGTTTCGCTGCAAACGTCGCCCGGTAGTAGTGCAGGATCACGATCTCCACGTCAGGTTCCGGCCGTTGTGGGCCTGCCACAGCGCCGGTGCGGATCGAACACAACTCGCCCGTCGACGAACGTCGCCGCAACGTGCAGCTGCTTGTCGAGCAACACGATGTCGGCCGAACAGCCGGGCACGAGGCGACCGATGTCGGTTCGTCGGGCGAGTCGAGCAGGTGTCGCCGATGCCGCCGTCGACGCCTCGGCAACGGCGCACCCGGTGAATGCGATCAGGTTGCGCACCGCCTGGTCGAAATGCAACACGCTGCCGGCCAGCACGCCGCCAAGGGTGCGCGCCCCTGACCTATCGACCACCACGGATGTCTCGCCGACGCGATACGCGCCGTGCGGAAGGCCGAGCGCGGCGATCGCGTCGGTCACGAGCGCAATGCGGTGCGGCCCCAGCGCCCGCCAGGCCAGGCGCACCATCGTCGGGTCGACGTGGAGCCCGTCGACGATCATCCCGGCGATCAAGGCCGGGTCCGCGAGGGTTGTGCCGGCGGCACCAGGGGCCCGAGCCGTAATCGGGCTCATCGCGTTGAACAGATGGGTCACGCCGGTGACTCCAGCTGCAATGCCCGCTCGCATGTCGGCCACGCCGGCGTCGCTGTGACCGGCGCACACCGCGACCCCCGTCGAAACCAATCGCTCGATCACTTCGATGGCCCGCGGCAGTTCCGGGGCGATGGTGACCATCGCGACACCGGCCTCGCGTCGCCACCCGTCGACCTCATCGAGCGATGGCTGGCGAAGACACTGCACAGGATGCGCGCCGGCACGCACCGGGTTGAGGAACGGCCCTTCGAGGTGCACGCCCAGCGAACGCGCGCCGCCGCTCTGTTCCTGCTGCGACCAGGCACCGATCGCCGCGATCGCAGACTCGGTCATCGAGACGGACGACGAGATCAGCGTCGGCATGAACGACGTGACCCCACACTGCACGAGATAGGCGGCGACCTCCCCGACTCGGTGTGGCTCCGTCGTCAAATCGACCCCGATTGCGCCGTTGACCTGCAGATCGATGAAGCCCGGCAACACCCAGCAGTCCCTTGCGTCGACAACGCGCTCAGCGGGTTCGCCGCCGCCCACGGGGCCCACTGCGGCGATGTGGGCCCCGTCGACGAGGACCTGCACGTTGGCGCCACGGATTGCAAACGAGGTCATGACAAAGGCCCGCGTGCACCGAGCTCGATGTCATCGCGCCCGGTGCCTACGCCGATGCCGAGTGTGGGGAGATCGGCTCTCACGGTCGAGCTGCTTTGCATGGTTGCTCATTCTGTCAAGCGATTCCGCGACCCCGCACGCAAGGGGACTTGCGAGCCGAGGGCCCGAAGACTGTCAGCAGTACTGGCGGACCGTTGGATACGGATCCACGGCAGACCCTCCCCCGGGATGGATCTCGAAGTGGAGGTGATTCGCCGTCGTGTCGCCGGTGTGGCCCACGTAGCCGATGACCTCGCCCGCAGCGACGCTGCGTGACGGGCCTTCCCACGACGACAGGTGGGCATAGAAGTACCCGTTCCCGTCGTCCCCGGCGAGTGAGATGGAGTTGCCCCCGAGGTTGGTGGTCTTCATGGTTGCGAACCCGGCGACGACCGCGACGAGAGGGGTGCCGTAGGGACTCATCATGTCGACCCCCTCGTGCTTGCGCCCACCCGGCCGCGGCGCGCCGAAGGTGTCGCCGAACGCGCTCGGTCCGGCAACGGGACAGATCCAGGACCCGGACGAAATCACCGGAGCCGGTGCCGGGTCGGGTTCGGGCGCGGGCGTAGGTGCAGTTGCAGGTGCAGGTGCAGGTGCAGGTGCAGGATCAGGTGTCGGCGGTTCGGTCGTCGGGGTCGCTTTGTCGCTTGGGGCTGGAGCCGGAGCGCGAGGCGGCGCGGCCGGAGGAACCGGCTTCACCCCGCTCCCCCGCGCCTCGATCGGTGGGCTGGCAGCGGCCGGGGCCGCCTCTGCTGCGGTGAGGGCTTGCGCTGCGGCTGCCTGTGCATCGCGGTCAGCGGCCGCATTCACCTCGTCCTGCTTCTGCTTGGCGAGTTGCGCCTCATACGCCCGCCTCACTTCGTCGTTCTTCAGCTGTTCCCGAAGACCGGCGAGGTCGGCAAGCTGCGCGTCGATCTCGGCTTGTCGGGCCGCGAGGTCGGCGACCAGTTGGGTGTTCTGTGCCTTCAGCGTGTCGAGGTGGGCCTGCCGGCTCTGCAGGTCGCTGCGTGCTGCGTCAAGGGTGTCGAGATCCGCTGCACCTGCATCCAACGCGATGTTCTTCAGCACGTTGATCTGCATCGTCTCGGTCACATCGCCCGTGACCAGCAGGATCGACGGGGCGGCGCCACCCATGAATCGATCGACGGCGATTCGGGCGAGGTCCGACTGGAGGTCTGCGTACTGAGCTGAAGCCGCGGCGATCTCGTCCTGACTCGTCTGGATCTGCGCGGCAACGTCTTGCTGGCGAATCTGCGCCTCCGACCACAGCGTCGCTGTCTTGTCGGCCTTGGCTTGCACACGAAGCATCTCGGCCGCCACCTGATCCGACGTCTTGGTGGAGTTCGAGGCAGATGCGGTACGGGCGGGAATCGCCGTCGCAACCAACGCCATGGCCAGCGTCACCCGACTGATTCGTCGACGTGAGACGCGCCAGTCCACCGAATGTTTCAGTCTCATGTCGGCACGACGCTAACTCCGACATGAAGTCGTAACAAATCAGCCCTGCCTGCCGTCGATCGCTCGGCGAAGCTGATTCGGAAGGCTGTGTCGCCTCAGCGGCTACGAACGACCGGTCACCCGGCTGAGCCACGACCGCCGGGGCTCGGCGTTCATGGATGACACCACCCGTTCGCTCCGGCAGGCGCAGCGCGCCTTCGACGGAACATCGCCAAGGACCTGTTCGACGTGGGCACCACATCCGGCCCATGTCGGTCGCTTGCACACCTTGCACGCCACTCGTCTACACATACCCCCCAGGGTACAAGAGGAAGTCCACAAACCATCCAAACTCGGGACGTTTTCCTCTACCCCTAGGGGTATGCGACGACGTTGACTGGATACAGAGAAGGAGGTCCGCGATGACCCAACGAATCGTGATCCTCGGCGGCGGAACCGGTGGAACATTGGTCGCCAACCGCTTGCATCGCCACTATCACAAGGCTCACAGCGACGTGGCCATCACGGTGATCGACCAGGACAACCATCACCTGTACCAGCCCGGGCTGTTGTTCGTGCCGTTCGGCCTGGCCCACGAGCAAGAGATCGTGCGGCCTCGCCACGAGCAACTGCACAAGGACGTCGAGTTCATCGAATCAGGCATCGATCACGTGGACAGCGAACAGAACTTGGTGATGCTGCCCGGCGACCGAGAGATTGCGTACGACGTGCTGGTGATCGCTACCGGATCGAAGCTGGCGCTCGACGAGACCGAAGGCCTGACTGGGCCTGGCTGGAACGAGAAGGTGTTCACGTTCTACGACCTGGCGGGTGCGACTGCACTCGAGGCGGCCCTGGCCGACTTCGAAGGCGGCAAGCTCGTGGTCAACGTCGTCGACATGCCCATCAAGTGCCCAGTTGCTCCGCTCGAGTTCTGCTTCCTCGCCGACTGGTACTTCACCGATCGCGGCATCCGCGACAAGGTCGAGATCACTTATGCCACGCCCTTGGACGGCGCGTTCACCAAGCCAGTCGCATCGGCGGCGCTCGCCTCGCTGCTGGAAGAGAAGAGCGTCCATCTGGTCACCGAGTTCAACACCGGCGAGGTCGACGGAAGCGTCGGCAAACTCGTCGGCTACGACGGTCGCGAGGTGCCGTTCGACCTGGCCGTAGTCGTGCCGCTGCACAGCGGCGCCGATTACGTCGGCCGCAGCGATGGCCTCGGCGACGACCTCAACTTCGTCCGGACGAACAAGTCAACACTGCAGACCTTGGCGAAGGAGAACATCTTTGCCATCGGCGACGCAACCAACGTTCCGGCTTCGAAGGCCGGATCGGTCACCCACTTCGAGGGCGAGGTGCTGGTCGACAACGTCGTCCGCTTCCTCGACGGTCGAGATCTGTCGAGCACGTTCGATGGGCATGCCAACTGCTTCATCGAGACCGGGTTCGGCAAGGCCCTGCTGATCGATTTCAACTACGAGACCGAGCCGTTGCCCGGTCACTTCCCATCGCGTGTTGGCATGCCGCTGCTGAAGGAGAGCCGCTTGAACCATCTGGGTCGAAACTCTGCCAGAAGCACCCGCGGTTATCGCCGGAGGTGGCAAGATTTCCTTAATT
>JANPOJ010000262.1:0-3537 GCA_031427935.1 Ilumatobacteraceae bacterium
CCGGCCGGATCCTCAGCCAGTACAACGTCGGGGCGCAGACGCGGCGCACCGACAACGTCGTGTGGCACCCGGAGGACATCCTCGAGATCCATCCTCACGATGCCGAAGAGCGCGGCGTCCGCGACGGCGATGAGGTCACCCTGGCCAGTCGGGTCGGCGCCACCACGCTGCACGCGATGGTGTCGGATCGCATGCCGCAAGGGGTCGTCTACACGACGTTCCACCACCCGGTCAGTGGCGCCAACGTGGTCACCACCGAGTGGAGCGACTGGGCCACGAACTGCCCCGAGTACAAAGTCACCGCGGTGCAGGTCACTCCGGGTCACTCGGCGGCCACGGTGGAGCTCGATCACCCCGAGCATCGCCTCAGCGCGTTGGTGCGGATGGCCAACCAGATCGCCCGTCAGTTCTCACATGAATCCGACGAGACCGCAGTCGCCGCGGTGACCGCTCACCTCGAACGGTTCTGGGAGCACGAGATGCGCGTCGACCTGGCCCGTGCAGTGCAAGGCGGCACCGTGACCGTCGATCCGTGTGTGGTGCAAGCCGTCGAGCGGCTCGCCGTGATCGTCTGATTCAGACGGTCTCGGGCACCTTGCGGCCGGCCTCGATGGCGTAGTCGGGATAGCGGTGCGGATCGCCGGGCACGCCGACCGAATCACGGAACAAGGTGATTGCCCGCATGCATGCGGCTTCGTGGAGCCCGGCATTCATGATGCGATTGACCGAAGGGGTCAGGTCGATCGACTCGAGACGGATCGCCCTGGCGACACCTTCGCTGGTGGTGAGGTCTTCGGCAAGGGCGGCTGCAGCAGCCTTGGCTCGCTTGGTGGCTGGACGAGGCTTTGCAGTAGGCATGACGATCCTTCTCAGTTGGAAATGAACGCCCGTGTCGGACGTCGCTGGGGACCGGCAGGAGAGACCGCCATTCTACCGCAGAGCAGGGCCTATGGCTCGGAGAAGCCCGCCTCCTTGTGGGAGCCGTCGCACAGCGGCTTGTTGCCAGAGGCGCCGCAGCGACACAGCGTGACCCGGTTGCGGGCTTCGAGTTGCGTGCCGTCGCTGTTGATGATCGGCACCGCCGCGGTGATCCACAGCGGGCCATCGCTGATCACCCCGATCGCCTGCGGCATCAACGGCTCGTTGACGGCACCGTCGAGTTGATACGTCAACGCACCCGACGGGCAGTGCTCGATCATCGAGATCGCATGCATGCGCGCCGCGGTGTCGCCTGTCTTGGCAGCTTCCTCCCACACGTTGGTCACCGTGGTGCCACAGAAACCGGCGTGTACACAGATGCCCTGGTCGTATCGAACGTCGACATCGCCACCGACCACATCCGCGCGCTCGTCGTACGTGCCGTCGGCCCGGTCGTCGGCCTGGAAGCCGACGCGGGCGTGGGTGCCGTCGCAGAACGGCTTGTTGCCGGACTGCCCGCAGCGGCACAGCGCGTAGCGATCCTTGGTCTCCAGGGTCGACGTGGTCGCCCAGGTCATCGGTTCGCCGAGCTCGCTCTGCACGTCGCGCCGGCGGCGCAGGACCAAGCCACCCGAAACCAGGTACGGCCCATTCGCCGCGACGGTGATGGAGGGATCGTCGAGGTCGCTCATGAAGTGAGCCTAACGCGGATCACCATCGCCGATTCTGGGCTCAGCGGGCCATGCCCTCGATCAGATCCGCAGCCTGCTTGGTGCCATCGCGCGACCGAATCACCGCAGCGTGCGCTGCCATTCGCGTCTGCAGGTCGTCGTCGGCCAGCAGCTTGTCGACCGCGCCGGTCAGCTCCGAATCCTCGAATGCGTAGGTGGCCAGGCGCACGCCGTAGCCGGTCTCGTGCACCCGTTGCGCATTGTCGTACTGGTCCCAGAACAACGGCAACAGCACCATCGGCTTGCCGAAGTGGAAGCACTCGGTCGTGGTGTTGTTGCCGCCGTGGGTGATCACCAGGTCCACCTCGGGCAGCACGGTGGTCTGCGGGACCTGCTGTGCGCCCCACATGTTGGCGGGAAGGTCGAAGGTCTCGTGCAGCGGGCCCTTCGACACGATGTAGCGGTGCGGTGTGTGGGCCAGCACGTCGATCAGCCGTTGCATCAACTCGACGTCCGCCGAGCCGAGCGAGCCGAGTGAGAGGTAGATCAGCGCGCCGTCGGTACCGAGCTTGGTGGGCACCTCGAACGGCGCGTCGGTGGCCCGCACCGACGAATCGAGACGATGCCACGTGGGTCCGAGCGGACGCCGATCGGTGTAGTCGATGACCCCTGGGTAGGTGTAGAGGTTGAGATCGGTGCTCTCGTGGATGAACTCGAGATCGTCCAATGGGCGAGCCCCGCACGATTGCACCCACTCGTTGTACGCCTGCCACGTCGGCCGGTGGGTGCGGTCGTACTCGGCACGGAACGCGTCCCACTCCGTGCGGTCATCGGCTGGCAACCCGCTGTACGTCGGTGGGATGTCGGCGCCTTTCATCTCCAGCGGCTGGCAGCTGACGATGCGGACGAATGGCACGCCGGCGGTGGTCAACGCCGGAAAGCAGTTGACGTTGTCCTCGATGATCACGTCGGGGCGCTGCCGCTCGACGATCTCTTTCAACTGCGGCTCGCAGTACATCGCTCCATCGATCAGGGCTTGCCACGTCGGCTGCATGAACCCGGTCAGTTGATCGAACGTCGAGGTGCGAAACACCGGCTTCGTGTCGCGGATGAAGTCGGTCCAGAACTGCCCGGCGGCCTGCTCGGGCGCATCGGCAGGCGGCGGCGGGGCCAGGTCGACGAGGTCCTCGACGAACCCCATGGGCGCCAGGCGCCCGGCCCACGATGCCTCGGCGGCGAACACCACGGTGTGCCCACGCTGGCGCAAGATGTCACCGATCCCGATGCAGTTGTTGGTCGGCCCGTAGGCGCTCTCCGGCATGAACAAGAAGGTGGCCATGGCTACCGTTCTAGCGTGACACCGGGCGCCTCGATCGAACTGGCTGCACGGTTGCTCGGTCGGCAGTGCTCCGTGGAGCGGCCGATCACGGTGGATCAGACCAACCTCAGCGTGGTCGTCGATGAGGCCGTCGTCGTGAAGTGGCTGCGCCCACCGGTGCCCGTTCCGCACCCCGGCGTGGAGCTGATCCGCCACCTCACAGCGGCAGGATTCGACGAGATGCCTGCGTTCCTCGGTGTCGACGAACGCGACGACGTGGTGCACGCCATCGTCACTGCGTTCCTTCCGGAGGCACTCGACGGGTGGGAGTGGTATGTCGACGATGTCGAGGGGTGGTTGGCCGACCGAGTCGACCTCGACGACCTGGTCGACTCCGCTCGGCGAATGGGTGGCATCACGGCGCGCCTGCACGCTGCGCTCGAGGATCTGCAGCCATCGATGGTCGAGGTCGGCGCCGTGGCCGTGCAGGCCATGACCGATCTGCAGCTGGCAACGAGCCACCTCGAGGGCCTGGAATGGCTCGACGAGGACCTCGTCGGCGAGGTGATGCAGCCCTTGCACGAGGCGGGCCCGGTGCATGGTCACCGCATCCATGGCGACCTGCATGCC
>JANPOJ010000263.1:0-4835 GCA_031427935.1 Ilumatobacteraceae bacterium
GTCGCGGACGCAGTCACGTTGCCGCCATCGGGCGGAATCGTGCCGAAGTCGATCGGCTGGGTCAACACGAACGTCGATGTGGGGAACGTGTCGACGGACATGACCCGGCCGTTGAACTGGGCGTCGCGCTTGCTTTCATCGCTCCTGAAGGTCGTCATGTCGACGGTGAACTGGCCTCCGGTGATCGTGGTCCCAGCGGCGATCATCGAGCCGGTGATCGACTGCGTGCGGCCGTTGGCCGTGGTGTCGAAACCGTTGATGCTCTCCTTCACGCGATAGCCGACCTCGGAACCCTCCTTGATGCTCCACGTGCCGTCTGCTCCGGTCGTGGCGCCCTGTGACGCTCCCGCTCCCGCTGTCGTGGTCGGCTGTCCGGCCGATGTGGGGCCGGGAGCTGCCGGATCGAGAGCGATGGTGGGGGCGATGCCGGCGACGCCGGCCGGGGCGATGGTCGACGACGCAGCGGCGGCGAGCTTCTTCTCGACGTCACTTTGACCGAACGCTGGGTCGGCCTTGTTGAACACTTTTGCGTAGAAGAACGAGCCTCCGATGACCAGAACGACGAGCGCGGCAAGTGCGATCGCAATCTTCTTCCAATGGCGTTTCATGTCATTCCTAGGCGTCGATGGGCGGATAGGTAATTCGGTCATCTTCGCATCCCTCGCGGGTTCGCGCCCGTCGCGACCGGTACGCCAGACTGTCGAGCATGACCGTCAACGTTCACCTGGCTAGGAGTACCCCGAAAGCCGTCGAGTCAATCGGTGTGCCGGTGGGTACACGAGGCGCCGTGCCGCGCAGCCTCGGGCTCAATCGTGCGGCATTGGCGGCCGCCGGCTTCGACGGCAAGCCGGGCCAGACCCTGGTGGTGCCATCGGCGACCGGCCCCACACAGATCGCCGTCGGCATCGGCGACGATGCGGTGACAGCTACGGGCTTGCGCAACGCGGCTGCGGCACTGGTGCGTGCCGCCGGCAATCGGACCTCGCTCGCCACCTCGCTCGCCGACCTCGAAGGTATCGATGGTGCAACCGCAGCGCAGGCGGTCGTCGAAGGCGCGCTCCTGGCCGCCTACCGCTACCACGGGTTGAAGACCGAGCCACCGTCGCCCGGCCTGCAGGAACTCACATTGGTCGTGGGCGAGCGCCGTGCCGCCGGCGCAAAGGTGGGCGTCGAACGCGGTTCGGTGACCGCAGCTGCGGCCGCCATGGCCAGAGATCTGGCCAACACGCCGCCCGGCCATCTCACGGCGCGGATGATTGCCGACAAGGCAGTCGCCCTCGGCGCGGAGAGCGGCCTCGGTGTCGAGGTGTTCAACAAGGACCAACTCACGGCAATGGGATGCGGTGGGATGGTCGGCGTCAACAAGGGCAGCACCGAGCCGCCGCGCGTGATTCGCCTCACCTATGCGCCTCGTAACCCGCGCGGCCATCTCGTGCTGGTGGGCAAGGGCGTGATGTTCGACTCGGGTGGCCTCAGCCTGAAGACCAATGACGGCATGAAGACGATGAAGATGGACATGAGTGGCGCGGCCGCAGTGCTGGCAACGATGACAACGCTGCGGGCGCTGAGGTGCAAGTCGGCCGTCACCGGCTACATGATGTGCACCGACAACATGCCGTCGGGAAGTGCGTTGAACGTCGGCGACGTGCTGACGTTCCGCAACGGTAAGACCGCCGAGATCCACAACACCGACGCCGAAGGTCGGCTGGTGTTGGCCGACGGCCTGGCGCTCGGCGTCGAGGCCAAGCCCGACGCGATCGTCGACATCGCCACCTTGACCGGCGCCGGGATGGGCGCGCTCGGCCTGAAGATGGCCGGAGTCTTCGGTAACGACCAACCGTTCGTCGAGCGGGTCAAGAACGCCGCACTCGACGTCGACGAACAGGTGTGGCAACTCCCGCTCGAGCGCAGCTACCGAAAGCTGATCGACAGCAACGTCGCCGACATGAAGAACGTCGGCGGTCCGTTCGGCGGTGCCATCGTCGCCGCGCTGTTCCTCAGCGAGTTCGTCGGCGACACGCCGTGGGCCCACCTCGACATCGCCGGCCCGATGAACAGCGATGGCGACGAGGGTTGGCTCTCGCGCGGCGCCACCGGTTTCGGCACGCGACTGCTGATCCAACTGGCACTCGACTTCGCGGCCTGATTCACGCCGCGTCGGGGGAGTAGCCGCGACTGATCGCCATCGACGACGCCTCGATCGCCGCCGCGGGCGGTACTCCGAGGGCCAGGAGTTGACGTTCGACGGCATCGGGATCGTCGCCGGTCTCGACCATGGCTTCGGCCAACACGCGCGCCCGTTCCAGATCGGCGAACGAGATGCGCGTCGTCGGGAGCTTCCAGTGGGCGTGAGCCAGCCGCAGGTGTGGTGGCATGCGCATGAGATGGCGTGTCGCCACTTGCGGGACGCGACGTCTGACGGCAAGACCGCCATCGGTCGGCTGCGACACGCCGAACAACACGCATCGATTGAGTGATCGCATGAAGGCGTTGGCCGTGCCGAGCGTGTACGACAACCCCAGCGCGCTGGCGGTCTCTTCGACATCGAGCTCGTACCCCAACGGGTAGCGGTCGAAGCCGAGCACGAGGCGTCGCAAGATCCACGTCGCCGTCGGTCCGAGCACGTTCAGCCAGAACAGCTCGACATATTGCGAGCGCACGTCGTAGCCGATCGGATCGACCACGGGGTCGAGCCATGGCACGACCATCAACAGTTGGTCGGTGACCGGGATCTCCATCGGGGTGGTTGCCATCGAGGCCTCCCTGGCGAGTCGGGGGTTGGGGTCGGTACGTGCAGGGGAGTCATCCCATAGATGCACGGCGAGATGCCGGAGGTGGAACGAGTGCGCCAAGATGTCGGCGTGACCGCCGAAGACTTCGAGCGCGCCAAGGGATGGATCGCCGCGGCGACGAACGTCACGGTCGTCACCGGCGCCGGCATCTCCACCGATTCGGGCATTCCTGACTTCCGCGGGCCGAACGGGTTGTGGACCAAGAATCCCGCTGCCGAGAAGGCCTCCACACTGCAGAACTACTTGGCCGACCCGGATGTGCGCCGCTTCGCCTGGCAGAACCGCCTGCACTCACCGGCCTGGACAGCGTCGCCCAACGCCGGCCACCTGGCGATCTACGAGCTGGAACGCCGAGGTCGGTTGCGAGCGGTCGTCACGCAGAACATCGACGAGCTCCATCAGCAGGCCGGGCACGACCCCGACAAGATCATCGAGGTGCACGGCACGATGCGCTGGACGCGGTGTTGGACGTGTGATGACCGACGCCCGATGGCTGAGGCGCTGGACCGCGTGCGCGCCGGCGAGGATGACCCGCACTGCATGGCGTGCGCTGCGGGCGTGCTGAAGAGCGACACGATCTCGTTCGGCCAATCGCTGGTGCCGCACGTGATCGACGCCGCGATGCGCGCCGCCGACGAGTGCGATGTGCTGTTGGCTGCCGGGTCGACCCTGTCGGTGTTCCCGGCAGCGAACGTGGTGCCGCGGGCCAAGTCGCAGGGCGCCCGGGTCGTGATCGTCAACGGCGAACCGACCGGCATGGACCGGTTCGCGGACGCCATGCTGATCGGTTCGCTCGGCGAGCTGTTGCCGGCGCTGCTCGATGCAGATCTCGAGCCCGGAACCCCGTAGTCAAATCCTGACCATATTGGTAGGCTTTCACGTATGGCTACCTTCCGAGATCTGCTCAGCGCCGCCAAAGCGGAGATCACCGAGATCGATACGGCAACTGCCGCCGACAAGATCGAAGCCGGCGTCATCGCCCTCGACGTGCGTGAGCCCGACGAGTACGACCAGGGCGCGATCCCCGGTGCCATCCACATCCCTCGCGGGCATCTCGAATCACAGGTCGAGGGACGGTTGCTCGACAAGAACGCCGAGGTGGTCATCTACTGCGCCGGGGGCGTGCGCAGCGCATTCGCCGCCAAGACGTTGCAGGAGCTCGGTTACACCGATGTCTCGTCGGTGGTCGGTGGGTTCGGCAAGTGGAAGGACGAAGGCCGCTCGTGGAAGACGCCTGTCGTGCTGACGCCTGATCAGCGCAATCGCTACCAGCGGCACCTGCTGCTGCCCGAGGTCGGCGTGGCCGGTCAGGTCAAACTGCTCGACAGCAAGGTGCTGATGCTGGGCGCCGGTGGCCTCGGTTCTCCTGCGGCCCTCTACCTGGCGGCCGCCGGCGTCGGCACGATCGGCATCGTCGACATGGACGAGGTCGACGCCAGCAACCTGCAGCGCCAGATCCTGCACAACCTCGACCGTATCGGCGACCGCAAGGTCGACTCGGCGAAGAAGACGCT
This sequence comes from Ilumatobacteraceae bacterium, assembly GCA_031427935.1. Classification (GTDB taxonomy): domain Bacteria; phylum Actinomycetota; class Acidimicrobiia; order Acidimicrobiales; family Ilumatobacteraceae; genus JAENVT01. The sequence continues at coordinate 4,307 of JANPOJ010000263.1, forward strand.
CACGCTGTTGAACCCCGATGTCAACATCGTCACCTACGACACCCGGCTCGATGCCAGCAACATCATGGACATCATCGCCGGCTACGACGTGATCGTCGACGGGGCCGACAACTTCCCCAGCCGCTACCTGCTCAACGACGCCAGCGTCAAGCTCGGCATCCCCGTCGTGCACGGCTCGATCTTCCGCTTCGAGGGCATGGTCAGCGTGTTCGACCCGCTGCACGGCCCGACCTACCGCGACATGGTTCCCGAGCCGCCGCCCGCCGAACTGGCGCCCAGCTGTGCCGAGGCCGGCGTGCTCGGCGTGCTGCCCGGCATCATCGGTTCGATCCAGGCGCTCGAGGTGATCAAGGTGCTGCTCGGTCTCGGCGAGGCGCTGATCGGCCGAATCCTGTCGGTCGACACCACCGATATGAGCTTCCGCACCTTCAACCTCCGCAAGGACCCCAACAACGAGGTCACCTACGAGAATCGCGATCGCATCATCGTGCGCGATCTCGAAGGCCTGTGCGCCCCAGGACTGCACGAC
>JANPOJ010000264.1:0-18936 GCA_031427935.1 Ilumatobacteraceae bacterium
GCCGTCGAGGCGCACTCATCGGTGCTGTCGGCTTCGTTGGCCAGCAACAGATCGGTCAACGCCTTCGCGTAGTCGAAGTTGTCGCGGCCGTCGGCCCACTGTGGCTCCAGGGCATGGATCTGCGCCGTCACGTCCTCGTTCACAGGGCTGGGGATCGCCCAACGCGGCGGCCCGGTCCACTGGCCCGTCGTCGCGGCAGGTCCCGCAATCGGCAGCACCAACGTGCCCCCGGTCTCGGTATCGATCACCATCGCCGGCGTCGCCTCGTTGTCTCCAAACTGTCTGGAGCTGGCGACGAGGTAGTCGCCATGATCGTCCAGGCTGTCGGCGCGGGTCGGCCCATTCGGCAGGGTGAACTGGCGACGACCCGACCCGTCGGTGCCGATGATCGTCAACTGGTAGCTGAGAAGGTTGCCCTCGTCTGCGGTCATGTTCCAGGTGACCCAACTCAGCCGTGAGCCATCGGGCGAGACCGTCATCGCCCGCGGTCCTCGTGGGAAGTCGTAGTCCGGGTCGAGGCCGACCTGTTGCAGGTCGACGGGGTCCAGGTTTCCATTCAGGGCGAAGCTCAACGGGCTCGCCGTGCCCTCCGAGCTCAACACCCCAACCAGGTTGCCGCCGCCGAAGTTGAAGTTGACGGTCGACTCCCATCCTCCGGCCTCGTTGATCTTGTCGGTGGTGCCGGTGACGAGATCGGTGGCGGTGATGACGTCATTGCCGTCGTCGGTGACACCGTCGTGCGGACGATTGACGTTGTAGAAGACGGTCACGTGTCCATCGACCACGCCGACATCGTGCAGTTGCAACCACGTGCCGTCCTTGGCAGTGACGACTACCTTGTCGGTGCCGTCGTCGGTGATGTGATGGATCGCCGTTCGCTCTTCGACGAACCACCCGTCACCGGTCGGGTCGGCGGCGACATCCTCGAACACACCGGGGTTGATGATCGTGTTATCGCTGCCGGTCAGCAGATGCAGCCCGTCGCCACCGGCGACTGCGACCTCGATGCCGTTGGGAATGTCCCAGAACGGAGTCGGCCGTCCAGGTTTGGGCTCGACCGTCGTGGTCGGTTCCGAGACCGTGGTGGTGGTCGCTGGTGGTGTTGTGTCGATCGACGTGGTGCTGGTGGCGATCGTCGACGCGGCCGCCTGCGTGACGGTCGGTTCAGAACTGGTCGTCTTCGATGGCGAACCACACGACGCCGCGGCAAGCCCGATCGTGGCCAGAACGGCGACCTTGCGGGCGATGTCGATGTGCGAAGTATGGCCGAGCCGAGATGGCTATGTGGGCAGTTTGACGACCGCGTCGCCGAGGTGTTCGATGTCAGCGCGGTCGCAGTAGATCTGGGCACAGACCCGCAACGTCAGTTCATCGGCGCCGGCGTAGATCGGCACCTCGATGCCTTCGGCCTCCAGCGCGGCCCGCACTCGTTCGGCGTCGTCTCGGGTCGATCCCAACGCGGTGGGCAAGCGCACGTTGACCATCGAACCGATCATCGTCTCTGGCGTGGTGAAGCGAGTGCCCCAGCGATCGGCCAGGTACTGGCCGGACCACCAGGCCAGCTCGTGGTTGTACCGATAGATCGCAGCAACGCCGTCGTCGCCGCCGAACTCGTTCATCAACTCGATGGAAAACGGTGCGGTCAGGAAGTGCGACGGGTCGCGGGTGCCCAGCAGATCGAACTCGGCCGACAGTCCATGATCGAGACCCCACGAGATCACGGTGGGGTGCAGGTACTCGTGGTGTTGCTTGGCCGCCCACAGCACGCCGGCGCTGCGCGGCGCCCACGCCCACTTGTGCAGGTTGGCCACATACCAATCGACGCCGAACGAGTCGATGTCGACGGCGATGTTGCCGGGCACATGGGCGCCGTCGGCCAACACCAACACACCGCGGTCGTGACACAACGCTGCGATCTCCGCCAGCGGTAGCACCAGAGCCGTGGCAGGGGTGAGGTGATCGACGATCAACAGGCGGGTGTGATTGCCGAGGCCGGCGGCGATCGCGGCGATGTAGTCGCCAGGCTCGGCGCCCGGTTGCGGCAGTTCGATCGTGCGCACCGTGCCATTGATCGCGCGGGTCACGTACGTCGCCGCGTTCACGACGCCGCCATAGCCGAGGCTGGTCACGGCGATCTCGTCGCCTGCCGCAAACGGGAACGATCGCAGGACGGCGTTGGCGCCGGTGGTGATGTTGTCGACGAACATCAGGTCCTCGCCGGCGACTCCGACGAATTCGGCGACTGCCGCAGCGGCCACGCGAATGCGCGACGGAAACGTGAAGTCGGCGTGCGAGTCGGCCAGTTCGCGCAGCATGAACCTCGCCGGCTGGCGCTCGATCTCGTCGGTGATCGCCCGCTGATGCGCCAGCACCCGGCGAGGGGTGGCCCCCACGGTGCCGTGGTTCAAGTAGGTCACATCGGGATCGAGCAGCCACTCGCTGCGCATCCCAGGTCCGAAGGTGGGCATCGCCGCAGAGTATCGGTGCGGAGTTGGTGTGGATCAGCAGTATTGGTGCTGGTGTGGGGTGTTGCTACTACCAGGTACGTAGCGACGGTGGTGATCGCCGCAGGAGTGTTCTGTCAGCCGTCGCGCAATCACGCCGGCCGAAGGCTTTCATTGGTGTGACGAAGACAGCCCGTCCGTGAGCGTGGCCTACCGGCTGATCGTTGTCGGCACGGACAACTCGGCCGATGCGGATGCCGCGGTCGAGTTCGCCGCCCATGGCCTGCATGGGAGGCGGCGGCGCTTCAGTAGCGTTTCGGTTTCAGTGGTGCGTGCCGCAATGGTTCCCGTACTTGTCGTCCCGGCGTCAGGTGGCTCGACGGGGCTGTCGTGGGCATGAGCGTCAAGCCCGTCGGCTCGTCGATGACCTTCACCGAGTTCTTCGAGCGGTCCGAGCAGCGGCTGCGCCGAGCCCTGGTCGCCTCCTATGGACCGGCGATCGGGCGTGAGTCGGCGCTCGACGCGATGAGTTGGGGTTGGGAGCACTGGGCCGAGCTGCAGATGATGGACAATCCGATCGGCTATCTGTACCGGGTTGGCCAGTCGGCAGCGCGCCGGCTGTTGAGGTCGCCGTCGCCTGTGGGAATCGAGATGGCTCCGGCGGGAGATCCGCAGATCGCACCCGAGCTCGCCCCGGCGCTCGCCCGGCTGTCGGGGCAGCAGCGGGCCGCAGTGGTGCTCGTGCACGGGTACGCCATGAGCCAACGACACGCCGCCGACGTGTTGGGCATCTCGGTGTCGACCTTGCGAGAGCACCTCGCCCGAGGTATGGAGCGCCTCCGGAACGACTTGAAGGATCGCGACCATGCTTGATCTGCACGACCAACTGACCAGCCTGGCTGCAAGCTGGGAGTCGGACTCACCACCGATCACCCTCGACGAGACGATTGCCCGGGCCCATGGCGATGTGGTGCACGACGAGCTTGTTGCGGACGGTTCGTTCGTCGTGATCTCGCCGCTCGAACCGGCGATGCATCAACGTTGGAGGCCGCTGCTGATGGCAGCCGCGGCGGCCGTACTCGTCATCGTCGGTCTCGTGGTGCTGACCCGCGGCAACGGATCGGATCAGCAACCATTTCGGCCGGGAGACGAGACGATCGCGCCACAACCGACCCCCGTCGACTCGGCGCCTGCCAGCACGGCCGGCCCCACAACCGTCGGCATCACGGTCGCCACGACGACGCCTGACAGTCAAGCGTCGACCAGTTCCATCGGCGGCGGACCGAACGATCTGGCGACCGTCCAATCGAGCGCCGCGGCGGGGCTGGCGACGTTCAGCGCGTTTCGGGCGACTGCGTCGATGCACTTCGCTTCGTCGCCGAGCCCGGGTGGTGCGTTGGTCGACGGCCCAGTCACGGTGAACGACGTGGTGCTGGCGGCCGATGGCTCGATGTGGTCCGAGGGGACGCCGGTCACCTGGTCGTCGTACGACGCGACGATTGGCATCGCTCGAACGCACACGGTGATAGACGGTGGGAGCGAGATCAACACGCAGTACAACGCGTGGTATTCGATCCCGTTCGAGGTCATCCTCGGTCTGGATCCGACTCCGGATCTCAGCACGCTCGCGACCGACGCAGAGATCGATGACGCCGTCCAAGAAGGTCGGCCGGTCTGGCAGATCAGTTCGCAACACGACACCACCGGACCCAACGGCACGACCTCGCACATCGAGGAAACGCTGGCCATCGACAAGGCGACCGGGCTGATGATCGGCTACGCGAAGACGATGAGCGCGGCGGGTGGCGTGACATCGACGCAAACCGCGACGCTGACCAACCTGCAGGTCGGGGTCGAGGTACCGCCGCCCGGCTTCGACGACTCGTTCGCGCCGGGAGCCAACGTGGACAGCAGCGGCGACCCGGCCTCGTTCCAACTGTTGACCGTCGACGAAGCAGCGTCTCGATTCGGCTCGGGGTTCGTGGCGCCTGACGCGTTGCCGGCGACGGCTCGAATCTTCTTCGAGGGCGGACTGAGTGTCGTCACCGTCGGCCAAAGCCAAAGGGTCGTCACATCGACATTCCAGAACAAGATGACGATGGAGTTCCCTGATGGGTTCGCGCCACGGTCGATCACGGTGTCGAAGGACCTCGGCAATGGCGAAACTGATGCAGGCGGCGGGGCAGTGTGCCGCACCGTGGATGGCAAGACATGCGTTGGTTCCGGCGGTGCTTCGGTCATCACAGCCGGTCCACTGCAGGGAGTCCCATCCGAGTTGCACCTCGGGGTGCTGACGATCCACGACGGCTTGGTCACGATCGTGGTGCGGGCGCCGACCGATGCTCAGGCGCTCGAACTGGCCAACACGCTCCACCGGATCGGGTGATTCTCGCCGTCCCGGTTTCGCGGCCTCCGTCTCGCAGCCACCGTGTGGCACCCCTTTACTACGGTGACACCGTGAGCACGGGTCGTTGGCAAGTCGAGCAGGTGTTGGCGTTGGCGCCGAAGCCGTCGTCGGTCGCGTCCGCGCAACCCCTCGCCGTTCCCGCCCGGTGGACCAGTACCGGGTGCGACTCGCGGGCCGTGTGGGGGCGATGTGTCGGCACCAGCGCCGAGCCATACGAATGCGCCGTCGACCACGTCGACGTGGCGTCCCGGTGCAGTTGCCCGAGTCGCGTCTTTCCGTGCAAGCACTCGCTCGCCCTGCTCTTGCTGTGGGCGCGTGGCCAGGTCGCCGAGGGCTCTCCGCCGGCGTTCGCCGCAACGTGGATCGCCAAACGCCTCACCACCGTCGAGTCAGCGGGCCCGGCTGCTCCGGCGACAGATCAGCACGGTGAAGCGAGCGGTGAAACTGTCAATACCGCCACCGCGACGGAAGCATCAGCGTCGCCGTTGCCGCCCCTCGAGCCGAGCAAGTCCCGTGACGATCGCATCGCCCGCATGGCCGCAGGCCTGGCCGAGCTCGACCGCTGGCTCGACGACCGTGTGCGCACCGGCCTGGCCGATCCGTCGCTGGCCAGCTACAAGACATGGGATTTGTTGGCGGCGCGGCTGATCGACGCCCAGGTCGGCGGGCTGGCCAACAGGGTCCGTCGTCTGGCCGGCCTGGTCGGGGCGCACCCCGACTGGCACTCGCAGGTGCTGGCCGAGTTGGGGGTGCTTCACCTCTTGGCCACGTCGGGCCGGCACCTCGGCACGCTGCCGCCGGGCCTCGCCGACTCCGTCGCGGCCACGATCGGGTGGCAGGTGCGCCAAGCCGATGTGCTGGCCGGTGTTCCGCAGACCGACCATTGGGTGGTGATGGGCCGCAGCGATACACGCGAGGACCGCATCGAGGTGCGCCGCATCTGGCTGCGTGGCGCGTCGACTGGCGCGTGGGCCATGGTGCTGTCGTTTGCCGCCTATCAGCAGAGCCTCGACACGTCGTTCGATGTGGGCACGCAGGTGCATTCGGATCTGTTCCGCTATCCAGGGGCAGTCGCGCTGCGAGTCCTGGTCGGCCCGCGCCACAGCGAACCACAGCCGGCCCCGGCGATCGTCGGGTCGTCGATCACCGGTGCATGCGCAGAGATCGGTCATGCGCTGGCCGCCGAGCCATGGCTCGAGCGGTACCCGATCTGCGTGCTCGCCGCGCCCACACGCGACGGTGGTCGTTGGTTGCTGACCGATTCGACCGGCTCGCTACCGCTGGTCGAAGGCACAGCGATCGGCACCCTGTTGGCCTGCACGGCCGGCCGGCCAACGCCGATCACCGCGGAGTGGACCGCTGCCGGTCTGGTGGCGCTGACCGTGCACCTGGCGGACCGAGCCGTCGACATCGGGCCTGTCGCCGAGGCGTCGTTCGTGAAAGCGGGCTCATGACCGCAACCGAGACGGCAACGATGACTCTCGGCGACTACTGGCGCGAGATGGTGACGGTCGCGTTGCTCGGTACCGACCGGCGTGACCCGCCGGTTCCGCCGCCGGGCGGGCTGGCCGACCTCGCCGCGGACGATCCGCAGCCGACACCATCGCAACGTCTGCTGCAACAGGTGGCCGGCTGCGCGGTGGCCCAGCGCGCCGGCGTGTTGCCGGGGGTCAGCGCGCAACTGCTCGCACCGCCCGACGCAGATCCCCGTCCGGTCACTCCGCCGGTCGCCACCGGCACGTGGCGACGAATCATTGCGGATTGGCCGGTGTTGGAAGACGAGTGGGTGCTGGCCGTCGTGCGCAGTGGTCGCAGGCTGGCGCCGGAGCTGGTCGTGCCACTGCTGGCCCGTCACCGCACCGACGCCACCCGCCACGCCAGGGTGCTGGTGGCCGCCGGCCCGCTGGGTCAATGGATGATCGAGTGGTCGCCGCGGTTGGCGTGTGCGGCCAAGGTGCCGGCAGTGATGGAGTCAATCGGCGAACTGCCCGAGCTGGCAATCGTGCCCGACCTGTTGCCGGTGCTGTGGGCCTCGCCGCAGCAGGCCGCGCACACGATCGCCGGTGGGCTGGAGTCGGGCGTGTTCGGAATCAGCCATCGCGCCGTGCTGGTCAACCTGGTCGCCCGGGTCAACCCGGCCTCGTTGCCGGCGCTCGGCGAGGCGATCGGCCGCATCGATCCGTCGCAGCCCACGATCGGGCTGGCCTTCGCGCTCGCCGACCTCGCCCGCCTCCGCCATCAGATGCTCAGCGAACTGGAGACACCATGAGCCCGCCGACCACGCCGTCCCGGCCGCCCGCACCTGCGAACGTCCTGCGCCCGCACGCCGAGCACGAGTTCGCCCACGAGCTGACAGCGCTGGCCGCGGCCGACGATCGCCAGCGCCCACCCAGCTGGCGGCTGTCGCCGTGGGCGGTGGTCACGTATGTGCTCGGTGGGGCGCTGCCCGATGGCACGGTGATCAGCCCGAAGTACGTCGGCCAACGACGGCTGATCGAGATCGCCGTCGCCACGCTGGCCACCGACCGGGCCCTGCTGCTGCTCGGCGTGCCCGGCACCGCCAAGACATGGGTCAGCGAACACCTCGCAGCGGCGATCAGCGGCGACTCCACGTTGCTCGTGCAAGGCACCGCTGGCACGGCGGAAGAGAGCCTGCGCTACGGGTGGAACTACGCCCGGCTGCTGGCCGAGGGGCCCAGCGAGGCTGCGCTGGTGCCGAGCCCGGTGTACCGGGCGATGCGCGCCGGGTCGATCGTGCGTGTCGAGGAGCTCACCCGCATGCCCAGCGACGTGCAAGACGCACTGGTCACGGTGCTCAGCGAGAAGACGCTGCCGGTGCCCGAGCTGGCCAGCGAGATCCAGGCGGTGCCCGGTTTCAACCTGATCGCCACGGCCAACGATCGTGACCGCGGCATCAACGATCTTTCGGCGGCACTGCGCCGGCGGTTCAACACTGTCGTGCTGCCACTGCCCGCCGACGCCGATGAAGAGGTGGCGATCGTGCGCCGGCGTGTGGCCGAGATGGGTGTGGCGCTACGGCTGCCGAAGGTGCCGGCGGCCGATGAAGAGATCCGCCGCGTGGTCACGGTGTTCCGCGAGTTGCGCGGCGGTGCGACCGAGGACGGCCGGGTCAGCCTCAAGGTACCCAGCGGGTCGTTGTCGACCGCCGAGGCGATCTCCGTGGTCACCAATGGGCTGGCGCTGGCGGTCCACTTCGGCGACGGTCAGTTGAACGCCGCCGACGTTGCCGCCGGGATCGTCGGCGCGGTCGTGAAGGACCCGGTGCACGACACGGTTGCGTGGCGCGAGTACCTCGAAGCCGTGGTCCGCGACCGGGCCGGCTGGAACGACTTCTACGAAGCGTGCCGCGAGCTGTGATGGGCAGAGGCAACGGGCCATGACTGCGAGGGTGCAGCTGCTGGGGATCCGCCACCACGGGCCGGGGTCGGCTCGGTCGGTGGTCCGCGCCCTCGATGCACTCGACCCGACGGCGGTGCTGGTCGAGCTGCCCGCCGATTGCGAGGCATCGTTGGCCTGGGTGGGCAACGAACATCTCGTGCCGCCGGTTGCCTTGCTCGGGTACGTGGTCGATCATCCGCAGCGAGCCGCGTTCTTGCCGTTCGCCGAGTTCAGCCCGGAGTGGCAGGCCTTCACCTGGGCCCATCAGCACGACGTCGTGGTGCGGGCGATGGACCTGCCGATGCAGCAGTCCCTGGCCGGGCCCGGCGACGCAGAAGCAGAACTCGCCCTGGCCGAACCACACGATGCGATGGCAATCGGTGATCCGCTCGCGGCCCTGGCCGAGGCGGCCGGCGATCCCGATCCGGAGCGTTGGTGGGACGACGTGATCGAGCACCGCGGCGACGGTGCACCGGCGTTCGAGGCGGTGGCGATGGCGATGACGGCCGTGCGCGGCGGCCGCGATGCGGCCACGCTCCGCGAGGCGCAGCGCGAGGCCCACATGCGACAGGTGCTGCGCAAGGCGATCGCCGAAGGGCACCAGCGCATCGCCGTCGTCTGCGGCGCCTGGCACGTGCCTGCGCTGGCCGAGCCGCTGCCATCGGCGAGCACCGATGCACACACGCTGCGCGGCCTGACACGGGTGAAGGTCGGCATGTGTTGGGTGCCGTGGACCCATCGCCGCCTCGCCGCGGCCACCGGTTACGGCGCGGGCGTGCGCAGCCCGGGCTGGTACGCGCACGTGTTCCAGCATCCTGGCGAGCCCGGGATCAGCCGGTGGTTCGTCGGCGCGGCGCGGCTGCTGCGTGACCGCGGCATGTCGCCCTCGCCCGACGACCTCATCGCAGCGACGCGTGCCGCCACCACGCTGGCGGCGTTGCGCAATCGGCCGCGGCCCGGGTTGGCCGAAGTGCTCGATGCCGCCGACACGGTGATGGCCGGCGCCAGCGGGATGACGTTGATCCAGCGCGAGCTGATCGTCGGCGACGCGATCGGCGAGGTGCCCGACGATGCGCCGCAGGTGCCATTGGCGCGCGACCTCGCTGCACAACAACGCCGGGTTCGACTGAAACCCACGGCCACCGCGCAGACCGTCGAGCTCGATGTGCGCGCGCCGAACGGGCGCGCCCGATCGGTGTTGCTGCACCGGCTGCGGGCGCTCGGTGTGCCGTGGGGCTCGGTCGAGGAGGGTCGGGGCAGCAGTGGCACGTTCCGCGAGACATGGCGGCTGTTGTGGGAGCCGGAGCTGACCATCCGGGTGATCGAGCTGTCGGCCCATGGCACCACCGTGCCGGCGGCGGCCACCCACCGCCTCCTCGAACGCGCCGAAGGGTTCGAGGCACTGGCCGATCTGGTCGCCGTGCTCGACCTGGCGCTGCTGGCCGATCTGCCCGACGTCGTGCGCCCGGTCGTCGCCCGTGTCGAGGCTCAGGCAGCCCACGATCCCGACGTCGTGCAGGTCATCGACACCCTTGGCCCCTTGGCGCGTGCCCTGCGCTACGGCGACGTGCGCGGCACCGACGCGAGTGCGTTGCGTGCCGTGTTCGACGGGTTGGTCGTGCGGGTACTTGCCGGCGTGGTGATGGCATGCCGCTCGCTCGACGACGATGCTGCAGCGGGGATGGTCGAGCGGCTCGCCGGCGTGCAGGCCGCGCTGGCTCTGGTCGATCATCCGTCGCGCCGGGCCGAGTGGCCGGCGGTGATGACCGTCGTGGCCGAGCGCGGCGACGTGCACGGGTTGGTGCAGGGTCGCGCCACACGACTGCTGCACGACGGCGGCACCTGGAACCGCGCCCTCGTGGGTGCGCGTTTGTCGAGGGCCCTGTCGGTCGGCACCGCCCCAGCCGTCGGCGCGGCGTTCGTCGAGGGGTTCCTGGCCGGCAGTGGCACGGTGCTGGTGCACGATGCCGAGTTGCTGGAGGTGATCGACGGGTGGGTGTCGTCGCTGGCCCCCGACGCCTTCATCGCCACGGCGCCGTTGCTGCGACGAACCTTCGGCGCGTTCGAACCGGGCGAGCGGCGACAGCTCGGGCTGCTGATCGCCCATCAGGCCGCGCCGACCTGGTCGGGTTTCGGCAGCGACGTCGATGGCGAACGTGCTGCCGCCGCACTGGCGACGGTACGGCAACTGCTGGGCGTGCCGATTTGGGATGTGGGACCGTGAGCGACACGGCGGCGCTGGGCCGCGTCAGCGATCCGGAACGGCTGCGCCGGTGGCGGATGGTGCTCGGCGGCACCGACGACGGCGACGCCGGCGCTGCCCGTGACTCGGGCCAAGGTGTATCCAATGTGGAGCTCGATGGCAACGATGCGCGGATCGACGCGGCACTGGCCGCGGTCTACGACACCAAGCCCACCAAGCGCGGCGGTGGGGGACGGGCCGGCGGGCTCGGGTCGTCGGCACCGGGTGTGGCTCGATGGCTGGGCGACATACGCCGGTACTTCCCGACGTCGGTCGTGCAGGTGTTGCAGCGCGATGCGATCACCCGGCTCAACCTGCGTCAGCTGTTGCTGGAGCCGGAGATGCTGCGCGCTGTCGAGCCCGACCTGCACCTGGTCACGCTGCTGGTCGAGCTCAACAAGTTGTTGCCCGACGCGACGCGGGCCACAGCTCGTCAGGTCGTCGCCCGGGTCGTCGAGCAGATCGAGCAACGCCTGGCATCACGCACCAAGCTGGCGGTGCACGGTGCGCGGGCCCGCAGCCAGCGCAGCCGCCGCCCACGCCTCAGCGACATCGACTGGGGCCACACGATCCACGCCAACCTGCGTCACTACTTACCCGAACAGCGCACGGTGGTGCCCGAGCGGCTGATCGGGTACGGCCGCCGGCAGCGCAGCCTGTCGCGCGACGTGATCGTGGCCATCGACCAGTCCGGCAGCATGGCCGACAGCGTGGTCTACGCCGCCGTGTTCGGGGCGGTGCTGGCATCGATGCCGGCGTTGCGCACCAACGTGATCGCCTTCGACAGTGCCGTCGCCGATCTCACGCCGCTGCTGCACGACCCGGTCGACGTGCTGTTCGGTGTGCAACTCGGGGGCGGCACCGACATCGCCCAGGCCATCGGGTACTGCCAGCAGTTGGTCACCCGCCCGGCCGACACGGTGCTGGTACTGGTCAGCGATCTGTTCGAGGGTGGCAACGTCGCGCTGCTGCACGATCGTGTCGCCGCGCTGACACAGGCCGGGGTGACGGTGGTCGTGTTGTTGGCTCTCAGCGACGAGGGTGCGCCGGCGTATGACCACGCCATGGCGGCAGTGTTCGCCGAGCTGGGTGTGCCGTCGCTGGCCTGCACGCCCGATGCGTTCCCCGACCTGCTCGCCGCGGCGCTGGAGCGTCGCGATGTCGGCCGTTGGGCCAACGAGCACGGTCTGCACACTGCGGTGGCGACATGACGCTCGGGCCGCGTCGATAGGGTCGATGGCAATGACCAAGGCAGTGCAGTTCTACTTCGACCCTGTGTGCCCGTGGACGTGGATCACCTCGCGATGGCTGGTCGAGGTCGCCGAGCATCGTGACCTGCAGATCACCTGGAACCAGTTCAGCCTGCGACACCACAGCAAGACCAACCCGGGATACGACTGGCTCCGCCAGGAGATGGAGGATCAGCACCCGGGCATGCGGGTGCTCGCCGCCACGAAGCAGCACCACGGCAACGCGGCCGTCGGCAGGTTGTACACGTCGCTCGGCACGCTGATCCACCACGACGACGACGAGCGCCTGGTGCGCCTGGCCGAGGGGATCGCCGCCGCAGGCCTGCCCGCCGACCTGATCGAGGCAGGCTCCGATTCCGGCTGGGACGCGGTCATCATCGAATCGACCGATCGGGCCGTCGACCTGGTGGGCAAGGATGCCGGCATCCCGATCGTGGTGATCGACGGCGCCGAGCACTCCTACTTCGGTCCGGTGCTGTCGCCGGCGCCCACGGGCGCCAAGGCCCTCGAGCTGTGGGATGCGTACGTCGTGCTCGGCAGCATCGATGGGATCTACGAGATCAAGCGCACCCGCGACGTGCGACCGATGCTGCCGCCCCGACCGGCCTACTGAGTCGCCTGCGTACCGACCTTCAGCTCACGGAACGGTGACTTGGAGTCGATGCCGGGCTCTTTCGGCAGGCCGAGCACGCGCTCGCCGACGATGTTGCGCATGACCTCGTCGCTGCCGCCGGCGATGCGGCCGCCAGGAGTACCGAGCACCAGCATCGACCATGCATAGGTGCCCCACTCGCCGGTGTCGGCGACCAGGCGCGGCCCGAGCACATGTGACACGAAGTCGCCGAGGCGGCGCATGTTCATCGTGCCGGCCAACTTGGCGATGCTCATCTCCGGCCCGGGCAGCTGCCCGGCCTTGATCTTGTCCATCGCCCGCAGGTTGTTGTAGTTCGACACCCGGGCGTGGATGATCAGGTCGGCCAGCTGGTCGCGCACCACTGGGTCGTTGTTCAGCCCGAGGTGACGGACCATCTCGATCGCCCGCGCATACATGTTGATGCCACCGCCGCCGCTGCCGCCCGCGCCGATGGCAGCACGCTCGTTCATCAACGTGGTCAAGGCAACGTTCCAGCCGTTGTTGAGATCGCCGAGGCGGTCGGCGTCGGGCACGCGCACCTCGTTGAAGAACACCTCGTTGAAGCTGGATCCGCCCGTCATCTGGCGCAGCGGCCGCACCTCGACGCCGGGCGCCTTCATGTCGACGACGAACCCGGTGAGGCCCTTGTGCTTGGGGAGGTCGGGGTCGGTGCGGGCGATGATCTCACCGATGTCGCTGTAGTGGGCGCCGGTGGTCCACACCTTCTGCCCGGTGATCACCCACTCCTCGCCGTCGCGCTCGGCCTTGGTCTGCAGGCTGGCCAGGTCGCTGCCGGCGCCGGGCTCGCTGAACAGCTGACACCCGACGATGTCGGCGCGGTACATCTTGGCCAGGTAGCTCTGCTTGGCCGACTCGGTGCCGTGGGCCAGGATCGTCGGCGCGACCATCCCGAGCCCGATCGTGAACGCCGATTGGTTCGGCACCTGGTACTGCGCCTCGAGCGCGTTCCACGCCTTCTCGTACGCGCCGGGCAGAGCCCGACCGCCGTACTGGACCGGCCCGGTGATCCACCCGAACCCGGCGTCGTACTTCTTGCCGCGCCAGTCGCACGCCCGCTGCAGGTCGTTGGTCTCGTCGGTGCGGTTGCGCTCCTCGAACATCGCCACCTTGTCGGAGCCGTCGCCCCACACGAACTTGCGCTCCGCCTCCTTGCGAGGAGCGTTGGCGTCGAGGAAGTCGCGTGCTTCGGACTCGAACGCTTCCACTGTGATCTGCGTCATGGGCCGAACCGTAGCCCGGGCTTCATGGCAAGCTACGGCCGTGGATCTCAATGGCTATCTCGCGGTCCTGGCTTCGGAAGCGAACGCATTGGCGTCGGCTGCCGAGGAGGCCGGGCTCGACGCGCCGGTGCCGACCTGCCCGGGTTGGACCGTGCGCGACCTCGTGCTGCACCTCGGTGAGGTGCACCGCTGGGCAACGGCGGTGATCACCAGTGGGGCGATGAAGCTCGCCGACGTTCCCGGCGACACGCTGGGCCCGCTTCCCGAGCCGGTCGGCACCATCGACTGGTTCTGTCGCGGCGCGATCGCATTGCGCGAAACCCTTGATTCCGCCGACCCGTCGTTCGAGTACGCCGCGTTCCTTGCCGACCCGGCCGCGCCGCGCGTGCGGTTCTGGGCTCGACGCCAGGCGATGGAGACCAGCATGCACCGCGTCGACGCCGAGTCCGCGCTCGGCCGGTGCATGGCACTGTCGCCCGAGGTCGCCCTCGACGGGATCGACGAGTTCCTCACCGGGTTCCTTCCCCGGTCACGCACGCCGCTGCGCACCGACGCGGCACGGTCGCTGCAGATCGCGCCCCACTACAGCGAGCAGCGCTGGACGGTCACGATCAGCAGCGAGATGCCGGTGACCGTGCGCGAGGCGGGGGCGGCTGGCGATGCCGATTGTGTCGTGGCCGGATCGGCCAGCGACATCTACCTGGCGATCTGGAACCGTTGCTCGCTCGACGGGTTGCAGATCACCGGCGACCGCCGCGTGATCGACCTGCTGCGTGACAGCGTGCAGGTGCGTTAGGGCTAGACCGGCGAGCTCACAGCCAGTCACGTCTGCGGAACACTCGATACAGACCGAAGCTCAAGACCACCATCATCCCGATCGCCATCGGGTAGCCGAGCTTCCAACCGAGCTCGGGCATGTGCTGGAAGTTCATCCCGTAGATGCCGGCGATCAACGTCGCGCCGAACACGATCGAGCCCCACGCGGTGAGCTTCTTCATCACGAAGTTCATCTGGTTGCTGATGACGGCGAGGTGCGCATCGACAGCGTTGCCGACGAGCTCGCGTTGCTCGTCGACGAGATCGACGGCGCGCAGCAACTTGTCGAACGCATCTCGACACGTGACCAATGCATCGCCGTCGATCCATTGCACCTCGCGCCGCAGGATGGCCGACAGCACCTCGCGCAACGGCACGACGGCCCGTCGCAGTTCCAGCAGTTCGCGGCGGATGGCGAACAGGTCGTGTTGCAGGCTCTGCTCGGTTCGCATCTCCTCGCTGAAGATGCTGTCCTCGATCACCTCGAGCTTGTCTTCCAAGACGTCGGTCGTATCGAAGTACCCGTCGATCAAGCTGTCCATCAGCGTGGCGAACAGCTGACCCGAGGTCGTGGTGGCGGCGTCGTGCCGTTCGCACAGCTCGAGCAGCGGCTGCGGATCCCACTCGCGACCGTTGGGATCGTGGCGGCGGATCGTGATCAGCCACGCCGGCCCGAGGTACATGTCGATCTCGGCCAGCGAGCCGGAGAAGGCAACGACGTAGACGTGATCCTCGAAGCGGCGCATGCTGGGCCGCGCGGCGCGGCGCCACGCCTCGTCGAAGGTGCGATCCGCCAAGCCGTACTGGCGGGCCAGGGCGTCGAGCTCGGCTTCCTCCGGGTCGATGACATCGATCCACGTCACCGCCGGGACCCCGCCGTCACCATTGAACGTATGCGTCACCTGCATCGGGGACGAGCGTAGGGCCGGACGGCGGCGAGCGTGTGCGACCAGACCCGCGACCGCTAGGGTCGCACGACATATGGGTCAACAGGTTTCTGTCATCGAAAGGCCCAGCCCCCGCGCGGGGGTGCTGAGGTTCGAGACCAACCGCAGCCTCACGGGGATGGGGCACGAGCGGTTCACCTCGGCGTCCGATGCGGTCGGGCCGCGGCCGGCCGCATCCCTCGCTCGGCAACTGCTGGCGACCGGCAAGGTCGATTCGGTGTACATCTACGGCAACATCGTCTCGGTCGACGTCACCAACGGCTGCAGCAGCGACGGCCTGGCCGACGTCGTGCGTGACATGTACCAGTACTGGAAGCCGGGCATGGAGATGCCCACGTTCGATGCCCCGGCCGAGGAAGCGGCGCCCGCCGCGGCCGCGGCTGACAGTGGTAGTGGGCCGGCCACCGCCGAGTCGCCGTACACCAAGTTGGTGCCGCAGAACCTGCGCGAGCGCAGCGCCGCCGCCCTGGCCAAATGGCAGGCCGGTCAGTAGCGACCTCAAGCTGTGGGCAGTCGCTGCCGATACAGGCATGTGAGAACCGTCGAGCCATCAGCGAACCGCCTCTGGGCGTTCCTGGCACTTGCCCTGGCAGGGTCGGTGATCTACTTCTTCGCCATCGAAGGTACGGCAGCGGCGGTCTACTGGGATGTCTGCGTGGCGGCGATGCTCGGCTTCGGGTTCGTCGTCGTGTCGCGTCTCGATCGCCATCGTGGCGCGTGGACCGTAGTGCTGCTCGGGCAGGCCTGCTTCTTGATCGGTGACGTCTGCTTCGCGGTGCTCGAGCATGTCTTCCACAGCGACGCCTATCCGAACGTCGGCGACATCTTCTACGTCGCCGGGTATCCGTTCATCGCCGTCGGTCTCACGATGCTGTTGCGTTCCCGTGGCACGTCGCGCGATGCCGGCGGTGTGATCGACGGCTTCATCGTCGCCACCAGTGTCGGCGTGCTGCTGTGGGTCTTCTTCGTCGAGCCCACGGCGTTCGACAACACCCTCCCGGTGTTCGAGCGGCTCGTCAGCGTTGCCTACCCGGCCGGCGACCTGTTGCTGATCGCGATCGGCGCCCAACTTGCGGTGCGCCAGGTCCGTCGCCAGGCGCCGTACTGGATCGTCGCCATCGCCCTCGTGGCGCTGCTGGTCTCGGACCTCGGCTACCTCTACCAATCGCTGTACGGCGTGTACGCGGAAGGCGACCCCATCGACTTCGGCTGGTGGATCAGCTACGCCCTGATCGTCGCCGTCCTGCTGCACCCTCGCGTCGGCGACATCGCCGCCGCGCCCACCAGGGCGACTCCACGCCTATCGCCGCGGCGGATCGTCGTGCTGTCGCTGGTGACCGTGGCCGCGCCGTTGACGATCGCGGCGCGCTCGGCGGCGGGTGCGAGCCTGCAGTTGCCGGTGCTGCTCGGTGGCACGGTGGTGCTGTTCGGTCTGGTGGTCCTGCGCCTCGTGGTGATGGCCAGGGAGTTGGAGACCAGTCGCACGCTGTTGCTGCACGAGGCGACACACGATGCACTGACCGGGTTGGGCAACCGCACGCTGTTCAGCGAGCAGATCGCGCACGCGCTCGACAGCGGTGTGCCGGTTGCCGTGCTGTGCCTCGATCTCGACGACTTCAAGCTGGTCAACGACAGCCTCGGTCATCCCGCCGGCGATGTCGTGCTGCGAGTGGTCGGCGAGCGGTTGTCGGGTCTGCTGCGCCCCGGCGATGCCGTGGCCCGTCTCGGTGGCGACGAGTTCGCGATGCTGATCTGTGACCGCGATGTGGCCACCGGCGGTGCCGTCGCACAACGTGCATTGACGTCGGTCCGTCAGCCGATCGGCATGCCTGCCGGGCACACCGTGCATTCCGACGTCTCGGTTGGCGTGGCCCACAGCAACGGTGACAGCTCGGTCGAGGCGTTGCTGCGCGACGCCGACATCGCCATGTACCTCGCCAAGCAGTCGGGCAAGGGCCATCATGAGGTGTTCCAGCCGGGCATGCGTCAAGACATGATCGATCGGCTGGAGATGCGCGCCGAGCTGGCAGAGGCGCTGGCCCGCAACGAGTTCGTGCTGCACTACCAACCGATCGTCGAGGTCGCGACCGGTCGACCGGTCGGCGTCGAGGCACTGCTGCGGTGGGAGCACCCGCGCCGTGGCCGCGTCGAACCGATGCAGTTCATCCCATTGGCCGAAGAGACTGGGCTGATCGTCCCCATCGGTCGTTGGGTGTTGATGGAGGCCTGCCGCCGCGCGGTCGAACTCGATCCGCGACCCGATGGTCTCGAGATCGCCGTCAACGTGTCGGCGGTGCAATTGCGCGACCCCGACCTCGTCGACGACGTGCAACGCGCGCTCGACAGCGCGGGCCTCGCCCCGTCGCGGTTGATCCTGGAGCTCACCGAGTCGGCAGTGATCTGCGACATCGAGGCGGCAGCCATCACGCTGTGCGAGCTGCGGACCCATGGTGTGCGCATCGCCCTCGACGACTTCGGCGCTGGCTACGCATCGCTGCAGCACCTGCGGGCGTTCCCCGTCGACATCGTCAAGCTCGATCGCAGCTTCGTGGTCAGCAGCCTGGAGACCGACTCCACGGTGTTGAGCGGCCTGATCGAGATGGCCGCCAACCTGGGCATGGAGACCGTTGGCGAGGGGATCGAGGAGCCCCGCCAACTCGAGATGTTGCGCACGTTGCGTTGCCGGTACGCGCAAGGGTTCCTGATCGCCAAGCCGATGCCGTCGGACCGCCTGGACGAGGTCTATGCGATCGGCGGGGCGACCGAACTCGACGAGTTCGAGGATGCCTTGTTGGATGAACGAACACCTGTTCGATATACTCCAACAGGTGTCGACGTCGCTGGCTGAACGCTTTCCTGCGCTGACCACGGTCGCGGCCAGCGAGCGCACGTTGCCCGTCGACCCGTGTCTGGTCGGGTTGCTGCCTGCCCTGCAGCGTGGGTCGACCATCGCCTGCGGCGGCCGGGCCGGGGTCTCGTTGGCACTGGCGATCGCCGCAGCCCCGTCGCGCGAGGGTGCCTGGGTCGGGGTTGCCGGCCTCCCGGAACTGGGCATCCGCGCCGCGGCCGACATGGGTGTGGCGTTGGAACGGTTGGTGATGGTCACCGGTGATCCACCATGGGTCGACGTGCTGGCAGCGATGATCGACGGGTTCGACGTGGTCGTGGTCGGCCAGGGTGCGGGTCGGCTGGGTGTCGGTGCCGTCCGCCGGCTGCAGGCCAGGGCGCAGTCGCGTGGGGTGGTCATGCTCACTGTGGGGGTGCCCGCACTGGGCGCCGATCTGCAACTGACCGCCGACAACGACCAGTGGGTCGGGCTCGGCCAGGGGCACGGGGTGGCAACGGGTCGGCGAGTGCTGGTCGAATTGGGTGGCAGGCGCATGCCTCGACCGCGGCGGGCAACGGTGTGGCTGCCCGCCGCGAATGGCGCACTTGCCGCCGTTGACACCACCCTTGACACCGTTCGCGGTGCGGACCCATCATTGTTGCGAAGTGGGCGAACTGAACTGAGGGAGTAATCATGCGTTCTTCTCGTCGCCCTGTTCGTCGTCGCTGG
>JANPOJ010000265.1:0-6506 GCA_031427935.1 Ilumatobacteraceae bacterium
AAAGCCGAATAGCTGGCCAAAAGCGAGCAAGGCAAAAATCACCACCAGCGGGTGCAGGCCGACGCGCTCTCCCACCATGCGCGGCGTCAGAAAAAAACTCTCGAACAGCTGGCCAAAACCGTACACCCCGGCCACCACCAGCACGCCGTACCAGCCGCCAAACTGAAGCAGTCCCGCCAGCAAGGCCAGCAGCAGGCCCAGCCCAAAACCAAGATAGGGAATGAAAAATGCCAGCCCGGTGAAAACGCCCACAGGCACCCCAGGCGTCGCGAGTGCGGAGCGTGACGTTGACCTCCCGTCCGAGCCGTTGCTGTGCGCGCAGCGCAGCCTCATGGACCTCGTCGCGATCCGGTCTGCCGATGACGAGCAGGTCGATGTCGTTGGGGACGGGCCCGACCTCACCCTCATAGCGAGCTGCCCACGATCCGTAGATCATGAGCTGCTCGATCCGGCTGACAGTTCCGAACTCTTCGGAGATCACGAGTGGCGGCCCGAACGACATCAGCACCAACTGCGTCAACGGACGCACGTATGGGTTGGACTCATTGGCCGACAGCAGCTTCGTCCTGCCCACTGTCTGGATGTGGACGAGTTGGACATCCTGCAGGCGGCGCACCTCGGTGGCGACCGTCTGGTACGGATGCCCCGTTCGGTCTGCGAGTTCCTCGATGGTCCACGAGCGTGACGGGTCGACCAGAACGAGCGCCAGGAGCTCCCCCTGGAGCCGCGATCTGAAGATCGGGAGAAGGGGCGGAGCAGCGACTCGCATGCCTCCGAGTATCGCTCTATTTTCGAGCAATATCAACCGGCAATAGAGCGATTGAGCGACACCGCCGAGCAGAACCATTCTCCGCCGTGACCATTTTGTGACCAAATGGCGGATTTCGTCGGCCAAAATAGCCTCTGACCTGCGGTTTGTTGGCGGAGGTGGACGGGAATCGAACCCGCCAGACGGGGATCGCCCGTCTCGGCCGCTTTGAAGGCGGTGGAGCCCACCAGGTGCCCAGACACCTCCGTCGGCGACGTTAGCGCCCGAGACCAAGATGTGGAACTCCGGTCGGCGAGTTGGCATGGCCGGGCGCGGTCGATAGGTTCCGCCTTGGCTTCCCCCAATCGAATCGCGCTCGGTCTCTTCGGGGGTGCAGTCACGTGATTGTTTGTTGGGCCGCCAAGGGCGGCAGCGGTGCCACGGTCGTCGCCTGTGCGTTGGCGTTGGGCTGGCCACGTTCGCAGCCGGTCACACTCGTCGACCTTGCGGGCGATTGCGCGACCGCGCTCGGGCTGAACGAACCGGCCGGGCCCGGCGTGATCGATTGGCTCGCCTCGCCGACTGCCGGCCCGCCCGACCTCGCTCGACTGGCGGTGACCATCCGCGACGAGGTTCGGCTGATCCCGCGCGGGCTGGCCGTCACACCCGACGATCGGTGGCCGCGCCTTGCCACCGCGTTGGGCGGGTCGGGCAACGTGGTCGTCGACGCCGGCACAGGCTGCCCACCACAGGCGCTGCACGACGCAGCTGAGCAATCGCTGCTGGTCACTCGCCCATGCTTCATGGCCATACGGCGGGCGCAGCAGTTGGGCATCCGCCCGACGGGCATCGTGCTGATCGACGAACCGGGCCGGGCGTTGACGTCGAGCGATGTCGAACACGCGCTCGGCGTGCCGGTCGTTGCCGAGGTGCGGCTCGACCCGGCGGTGGCCCGAGCTGTCGATGCCGGGCTGCTGATCGCCCGGCTGCCGAGGTCGTTGATCGTCTCGTTGCGGAGCGCAGCGTGATCGATGTGATCGCCGAACGGGCACCACTCGGCGGCCTCGAGCAGTGGCTCACCGACCCAGCGGTCGACGAGGTGATCGTCAACGGCGCGGGCGACGTGTGGGTCGAGCGTGCAGGAGCCTTGGCGCGCGTCGCCACCATGAGCACCACGGCGGTCACGACTGCGATCGAGCACATCCTGCGCCCCATCGGGCGGCGGCTCGACCGATCGAATCCCACCGTCGACGCTCGCCTGCCCGATGGTTCACGAGTCTGCGCGGTGCTGCAGCCGATCGCGGTCGACGGGCCGTGCCTGGCCATCCGCCGCTTCGCGATGCGGCCGCTCCCTCTGTCGGCCTTCGCCGCGCCCGACGTCGTCTCGTTGCTCCAGACGATCGTCGCTGCACGGTGCAACCTGTTGGTCAGCGGGGCGACGTCGTCGGGCAAGACAACGCTGCTGAACGCCCTGGCCGCACTGGTCCCCACGACGGAGCGGATCATCACGCTCGAAGACATCGCCGAACTACGCCTGGCGCACCCCCATGTGGTGCGACTGGAGACACGCGCAGCCAGCGCCGAAGGGGCCGGTGAGGTCACACTGTCGGATCTGCTGCGCACCGCGTTGCGACTGCGGCCGGATCGGCTCGTGCTCGGCGAGGTCCGCGGCGCCGAGGCCGTGCAACTGGTGCAGGCCATGAACACCGGTCACGACGGGTCGATGTCGACGGTGCATGCAAACTCCGCGGTCGATGCGCTGGCACGGGTGTGCTCGCTGGTGTTGCAGGAGGTGCCCGGGTGGCCGCTCGACGCGATCCACGATCAGGTTCGGCGATCGATCGATGTCGTCATCCACCTCGGCCGGTCGGTCGACCAGCATCGTCGGGTCATCGAGGTGTGCGAGACCGACACAACGGCCGACGGCGTGCAACTGCGTCAACTGGCCGGGCAAACCACGGTGGTCGCCTCACTGCGACGGCGTCGACAGTGAACACGTCCGTGACGATCGGCGTGATGGTGGGTGTCCTCGCTGCGCTGTTGGTGATGCCGCTGGCGAACCGAGTTCGCCAGTCGTCGCGCGGTCATTCCCCACGTGGCACAGGTCGCCGCGCTCGGCACCTCGTGCCCGACTACGCCGCGATGCTCGACGGGATCGCTCGCCAGGTGCGCAGCGGCAGCAGCCTGACCGCCGCGGCACTCGACGAGATCGACACCAGTGCGCCACTGCATGAAGTGGTCGATCGACTCACCGACGGCTACTCGCTGGTCGATGCCCTCGCCGCCATCGTCACGCCGGAGCCCGACCTGGCCTTGACGGTGCAGGCGTTGTCGGCGACCGCTCACCTCGGTGGCCCGATTGCCGCCACCCTCGACGAGGCCGCCGCTGTCTTGCGCGAACGCGCCGCGGCGAGGGCGGAGCGCCGGGCCCACGGATCGCAGGCCCGCCTCAGCGCCCGGGTGCTGACCGTGGTGCCGGTGGTCTTCGCCGTGTGGAGTGCGGTTGCCAGCCAACGCACGCGCGACGTCTACATCTCGACTGCGGCAGGCGGCATCAGTGCATCGGTCGGCCTCGCGTTGAATCTGGCTGGTTGGCAGTGGATGAAGCGGATCATCGGGCCGTCATGAGCATGACCACGGCAATCGTGCCCATCGGCGTCTTGGTTCTGCTGGCGTTGATCGGCGTACGGCTGCGTCCTCGCCCACGACCGCGACCGCGACGGGCCACCACGCCGGCCGCCAGCCGATGGCCGTGGGTCATCGTCGCCGGCGCGGCCGCCGTGATCACCCCAGTGCTCGGCGTGATCGCCGTCATCGCAGCGGCGATCTGGCGGCGGTGGTCACGAGTCCGAAGCGGTGCGCGGACCCGCCGGCGATGCGCCACAGACTTCCCCGACGCGCTCGATCTCATGGTGCTGTCGATCCGTGCCGGCTACCTACCAGCGCAGGCGATCGTGGAGATCGAACCGTTCCTCTCCTTGTCGCTGCGACCCGCGTTCGCCGTCGTCGGCGATGCGATGCGCGGCGGCAGCCGCTTCGCGGAAGCCCTCGGCGAACTGCGCACCCGCATCGGCCCCATTGCCCAGCCACTGGTCGACTCGTTGTCGGCTGCCGATCGCTACGGGTTGCCGCTCGCCCCGGTTCTGGAGCGGCTGTCGTTCGAAGCTCGTCAGCAACGCCGCCGCGACACCGACGCCGCAGCTCGCGAACTCCCCGTTCGGCTGGCGATGCCCCTGGTGCTGTGCACGCTGCCGTCCTTCGTGTTGCTCGCCATCGTCCCCTTGCTCCTCGGAGCCCTGTCGTCGCTGCACACCTGAGCGACCGAACCACCGACAACCGAACGGAGCCCACCATGAGACGACTGTTCGTGCGGCTGCACACGTGGCACCTCTCCGGCAACGATTGCGGCCAGGCGACCACCGAGTACGCCCTCGTCATGCTCGGCGCGGCGGTCATCGCCCTGCTCGTCGTCGGCTGGGCAACCAGTGGCGGCGGTGCCGGCAAGATCGGCGATCTCTTCGATCGGGTCATCGATGCGGTCACCGACAAGCTCTGACCGCGACCGCGACAGCGGCGACCACGACGACAACGGCCAGGCCACGGTCGAGCTGGCCCTGTGCCTGCCGTTGCTCTTCATGTTCCTGCTCGGGATCGTGCAGCTCGTCGTGATCGTGCGCGATCAGCTCGCCGTGCAGCTTGCTGCCCGCGAGGCGGCACGTGCAGCGGCGGTCGCGGCGCCGTCGGCCGCAGCTGCCGAACGCGCTGCGAATCGAGCAATCGCACTGCGCCCGCTGATGGTCGCGACGCGCTTGTCGATCGACGCGGTGACGATCACCGTCAGCCACGTGACGCACACCGACGTGCCGATGATCGGCGCCCTGCTGCCCGACATCACTGTCAGCGCCGAGGCGACGATGGCGCTGGAACCGCCGTGACCCGTACCCTGTTGTCACATGAACCTGTCGACGAGCACCATCGTGGTCGGCGGCGACGCCGTGATCAGCCTCTCGGGCGAGGTCGACCTCAGCACGATCCCGTTGCTGCACGACGCGCTGACCAAGGCGCTCGCCCACCACCCCGGACGCATGCTGGTCATCGACCTCGACGGCGTCACCGTGCTCGACGACCTCGGTCTCGGCGTGCTGCTGGGAGCTGCTGGCTCGGCGCGACAGACTGGCGCCGACATGACCGTGGTGTGCAACAACATGCGCTTGCGCGAGCGGCTGGATCGAACCGGGTTCAGCCGCGCCGTCGAAGTGCGCGACCGCCTGAGGGGAGACCGACATGACCCTGGATGAGGTGATGGAGCTCGCCGGTCGCGAGCAGTACCTGGCGGTCGTATCAACGCTGCGCGCCGACTCGACGATCCAGGCATCGTTGGTCAACGCCGGCGTGCTCGATCACCCGCTCACCGGTCAGCCCACGCTGGCGTTCGTCACGTACGGCCCGGCCAAGTTGCGCAACCTCCGCACCCGACCACACGTGGCCGTCACGTTCCGGTCCGCGTGGGCCTGGGCGACGATCGAAGGAACAGCCGAACTGATCGGGCCCGACGATCGTCATCACGAGGTCGACGCCGAACGACTACGGCTGATGCTCCGCGAGATCTTCACCGCGGCGGGCGGCCAGCACGACGACTGGGACGCCTATGACCGCACGATGCTCGAACAGGGTCGCACTGCGGTCTTCGTCGCGGCCTCACGCATCTACAGCAACTGAACTCCAGCGACTCAACGTCAGACGGCGAAGATCTGCCCCTCGTCGGCAAACGCCTTGAACTCCAACGCGTTACCTGCCGGGTCATGGAAGAACATCGTCCATTGCTCGCCGACCTCACCCGCGAAGCGCACGTAGGGCTCGATCACGAACGTGGTGTCGGCGGCCCGCAGACGTGCCGCGAGCTCATGGAACTCGTCGATCGACAGGATCAAGCCGAAGTGCGGCACCGGCACGTCGTGGCCGTCGACGGGGTTGTGTGTTTCCGGGGCTCGCGACGGTGCCAGGTGGGTCACGATCTGGTGTCCGCGGAAGTCCCAGTCGACCCACGTCTCGGCACTGCGGCCTGGCGCGCATGCCAGCGTGCCTCCGTAGAACTGCCGCGCCGCATCGAGGTCGTCGACGGGCATCGCCAGGTGGAACCGAGGTCGGGTGGTGGCGTCCATCGTGCGAAGTCTTACATCCGGAAGTCGGGGTCGTGGCGGCGCAACTCGCGCCGCGCGATCGTCATCTTGTGGACCTCGTCGGGCCCGTCGGCCAGACGGAGCGTGCGCTGATGCGCGTACATCTGTGCCAACGGCCAGTCGTCACTGACCGCTGCCACCAGAACTATAAAACCCCATGGCCTTCCAGCTCGATTTCGGAGCCCTGCTCCAATATCTGGGCTTGTTTCTTGAAGGGACGGCAGTCACGCTTGGCTTGACTGCCGTCTCATCGCTTTTAGGAGTTGGCATTGGCATCGCAGGCGCAGCCTTGCTCCGCAGCAATATCGCGATGCTGCGAAACCTTGTAAAAGCCTACGTTGAGCTGATCCGCAACACGCCCTTCATCGTCCAGATGTTTTTCATTTTCTTC
The DNA here is from genome assembly GCA_031427935.1 of Ilumatobacteraceae bacterium. Taxonomy (GTDB): domain Bacteria; phylum Actinomycetota; class Acidimicrobiia; order Acidimicrobiales; family Ilumatobacteraceae; genus JAENVT01. Next base: position 6,320 of record JANPOJ010000265.1, read on the forward strand.
GGGCTGCCGAGCCTTGGTTTCCGGCTCACCGCACTTCAGGCGGCAGCCCTTGCCATGACCATCAATCTCGCGGCCTATTCAATCGAAATTATCCGCGCAGGCCTCGAGGCCGTTCCCGCTGGCCAAAGCGAAGCAGGTCGCAGCATGGGCCTGCGCCCAGCGCTAATATTCATTCTCATCATGTTGC
>JANPOJ010000266.1:0-1759 GCA_031427935.1 Ilumatobacteraceae bacterium
GCCCGGAGCAGTTGGGGAAGTTGGTCGACGTAGCGCGCCTCAGCGCCGGCCGCGATGTCGATACGGCGCAGCAGGCGGACGATCTCGCCCGGGACCGGATCGAGGGTGCTTGCTCGTGTGAAGCTCCTCATAGAACACCACAAACCTACCAATATTGATGCTTGTTGGGTAGTTCATTAGGCGTGGTTGGGTGGTTCGGCTCGGTGCGTGGTCGCCAGATCGGTGGCGAGTGCCGACGACGGCCTTCTCGCCAGGTCGCGTTTAGTTGACGTAGACGTTGTGGATGACCTCGTCGATGGTCGTCACGTCGGCGGCGACCAGGGCCATGGCCTCGGTGCTCATCGTGCGCATGCCCTGCGAAACGGCGAGCTGGCGCATTTCTTGTGGCGCCGCCCCTGACACGATCAGTTGGCGCATCTCGTCGGTGACGGCTAGCACTTCGTACACGCCGACACGGTCGCGGTAGCCGGTGCTGGAACAGAAGTTGCAGCCACCACCATGAACGAACCGGTCTTTCGGTGCGCCACCGTAGAACTCGTACAGTTTGCGTTCCTCGGACGTCGGATCGTATTCCATCATGCATGACGGGCAAATCCTGCGAACGAGTCGCTGCCCCACGACACCGACCAGCGACGATGCCATCAGGAACGGTTCGATGCCCATGTCGATCAAGCGATACAGCGCGGATGTCGCGTCGGTGGCGTGCAGCGACGACATCACGAGGTGTCCTGTCAGGGCTGATTGCACCGCGATCCGGGCGGTCTCTTCGTCGCGGATCTCGCCGACGAGGATCACGTCGGGATCCTGACGAAGGATCGATTTCAGTCCACTGGCGAAGGTGACGTCGGCCTGCAGGTTGATCTGCATCTGGTTGACCTCAGGGAACACGTACTCGACGGGGTCCTCGATGGTCATCACGTTGAGTTCGCTGCGCGTGATCTCCGCCAGCGTTGCGTACAACGTGGTCGTCTTGCCCGAGCCGGTGGGACCGCTGCACAGGATCATGCCGTACGGCTTGCGCACGATCGCCTGGTAGCGAACGTACGTGTCCGTTGGCATGCCGAGCTCCGACAGGTGCTTCATCGACCGGCTCTTGTCGAGTAGTCGCAGCACCGCGGTCTCGCCCCAGATGGTCGCGCCGGTCGCCACGCGCACGTCGACACCGGCGCCATCGATCTTGGTCTCGAACTGACCGTCTTGCGGACGCCGCCGTTCGACGATGTCCATGTCGGCCATGATCTTGATGCGACTGACCAGTTCGGGGCCTGTCGCAGCGGGAAGGCTCAACACCTCGCGCAGCGCACCGTCGATGCGGTATCGGATCCGGATCTCGCCGTCTGTCGGCTCGATGTGGATGTCGGACGCTCGATCCCTCAGCGCCTGGGTGACGATCTTGTTGACAAGTTGGATGATCGGTGCGTCGTCGGTCGCGCCGATCACGGCCTCGATCTCTTGCTTCGCGGCGGCGGTGTCCCAGAACTGCTTGATGCTCACGTCGGTCTCGGTCAGCACTCGGTAGTACGTGTTGAGACAGGTGAGGACATCGTCGGGCGGGGCGAGGTACAAGTTGACATGGTCGACGTCGAGGCGAGCGAGGGTGTCGCGCACGATCTCGCTGGAGCCGTCGGCAATGGCGACGTCGAGTGCGTTGTCGTTCAATCGCAGCGGCACGACGCGCAGTCGGCTGGCAACGTCTTCACTGATGAACGTGAGTGCCTCCGGTGTGGGGCGCACGTTTCGCAGGTCGATCGTCGGCAGG
>JANPOJ010000267.1:0-2559 GCA_031427935.1 Ilumatobacteraceae bacterium
CCCGGGCGCCCAGCTCGGGGGGTTGACGGGCCCGATGCCGCGCTCCAGGAGCCAGTTGCGGCCACCATTCCCGCCGGCGGAGTCCGGTAACCCGGGGACTACCTTGGTGACCTGGTTGAGCAGACCGACCTTGAATGGCGGGGGCCGCGTAGACGAACTTCCAGATGATGCCGGCGCCGACCAGCGAGACTGCCCCGGGGATGAAGATTGCCGACTTGGCCGTCCTCTCGCCGCGCATCCCATCGGCGAATCGGGCAACCGCCAAGCCGACAACCACGGTGACCAATGTTCCCAGGACCACCCAGGTCAGGCTGGTGACGACTGTCAGCCTGGTGTCGTCGCCGAGAAAGATGTCTTTGTAGTTGCGCAGGAAGACGAATTTCTTGCCGTTGTCGTCGAACAAGCTGATGTAGATGGTTCGCACGGCCGGAACGATCAGTCCGATGAGCAGCAGGAACAAGGTGGGGAACAAGAACACCATGATCCGACCACGTTCGCGCCACGCACCCGGCAGGAACTTGGTGAGCCAGTACAGCCCACCAAGCGCGGCCAACAGGCTTCCGACCCCTACCACGACGGTGACAAGCGCCGTCAACAGATCACGCATGACCCCTCATCTTTCCCCAACCCCTGCACTTTCTTCCTAACGCAATTCTTCCCCAACGCGGCGTCGACCGACAAAACAACGAGGGGGACCGGGACCGAACCCGACCCCCCTCCTACCAACATGTCAGATGTAGATGCTCAGCCTTTCGGCCAGCTGGCCTCGACGTTGTTGAGGAAGTCGTCGGTGCTGCCACCGACAACCCACTTGGTGACCTCCGTCCACAACGTGCCGGCACCGACGGCGCCGGGCATCAGGTCGGAACCGTCGAAGCGGAACACCTCGGCACCAAGCTGGAGCGCAGCGATCTGCTTGGTGAACGGATCGGTGATGGCGTTGACATCGATGTTCTTGTTCGGTGAGAGTTCGTGGCGCAACTCGGTCATCTTCGACTGGTAATCGACCGTGCCGGTGTAGCGGATCACATCGAACGACTCGGGCTTGTCGGTGCCTGCGGCGTACACATCGCCTGCGCCGAGCAGGTACTTCGGGCCGCCGGCCGGGCTCGGCAGGTAGAACACGTTGACCTGTCCGTCGTCGCCGATGGTGGTGCCCTTCGGCCAAATGCCTGCGTAGAAGCTGGCCTGGCGGTGCATGTAGCAGTTGCCATCGAGGATCGGTAGACCACCATCTTGGAACTTGGTGGTGGCGATCGCCTTGATCAGATCGTTGCCACCCATGTAAGCCGGGTTCTTCACGTACGAACCGACTGCGTCGGCGACTGCTTTGACCTTCGGGTCGTTGAACGGGATCTCATGGTTGACCCACTGGTCATAGACCTTCTCGCCGTTGATGCGCAGCATGAAGTCTTCCATCCAGTCCGTAAGCGGCCAGCCGGTGGCGACGCCGGACTCGGCGCCGACGCACCACGGGGTGCCGCCGTCCTTGACGATCTGGTCGGACAGCGCCTTGAGCTCGTCGAGGGTCGTGGGGATCTTGTAGCCCTTGTCGGCGAACATCTTCGGGCTGTACCACACGAGCGACTTGACGCTGGACCGGCCCGGCAGGGCGTAGACCTTGCCATCGACTGTGCTGTAGCCGTCCCAACCGGCAATGAAGTCCTTGAGGTGTGCGGCGACATCGGCGGGCAGGGGCTTCAGAGAACCCTTGCGGGCGAGGCTGGTGAGCAGGCCGGGCTGTGGGAAGTCGATCACGTCTGGGGCATTGCCACCCGCCATGCGGACGTTGATCTCGGTCTCGAACTGATCGGTGCCCTCCCAGACGATCTTCACGCCGGTGCAGTCAACGAGCGGCTGGTAGGCGCTGACGTAGTCGGCAATCGCATGGTCTTCGCCGGCGTCGCGCACCGGTGAAAAGACGTGCACTTCTTTGCCCTTGTACTGCTGGTTGCACGGGATCTCGCCGTTGACGAGTGAACTCCCACCGGCGGCCGCGCTGCCGGGAGCAGGTGTGGTGGCTGCCGGAGTCGCCGTTCCGTCGCTGCCGCACGCGGCAACCAGCAGACCGGCGATACAAAGTGCGCTGAGTGCGCCTCTGCGTGTCTTCATCGATTTCCCCCTCAGGAACGGTCCACGTCGTACGACGTGGTGGAAATTTGTGGAAATTCTTGAGAACTTCCACGGGCAAACCCTAGCATGCAGTTCGCCGGAGGGAAAGAGCTATGCAAGACTTCCCCGACGAACACACGGAGGGGGTCCTGTGGCAACGATCACACTCAGCGACATCGACAAGATCTACGACAACGGTTTTCAAGCCGTCAGTGGTCTTTCACTCGAGATCGACGACGGCGAGTTCCTCGTACTCGTCGGTCCATCCGGCTGCGGCAAGTCGACGGCGCTGCGGATGATCGCCGGACTGGAGTCGATCAGCGGCGGCGAGATGCGCATCGGTGAACGGGTGGTCAACACGCTCGAGCCGAAGGACCGCGACATCGCGATGGTCTTCCAGTCGTACGCGCTGTACCCGCACCTGACTGTGCGCGACAACATCGCGTT